>JANZQE010000079.1:0-16067 GCA_038040705.1 Clostridium sp.
TATTAGTTTTATTATTAACAGTTTCTCTAATGTCCTTATAATCATCTATATCAGCGTTTACTTTTTGAGCGAAACTATGAAGTTGTGCCACATTCTTAATTATTGGCCCTGGTATCCAATCATATATATCATCAAAGACAAAACCCCTACTGCTATTATATTCACCTAAATCATCCATTACAAACCCAATAGGTTTTTTTAATATCATAAAATCAAAATAAACGGATGAATAATCAGTAATTAAAACTTTACTTTTATCCACTCCAAAAGCTTTTGATATTAATTTTTTTATGGCTTATACTATTGTATCATTTTTTTTATTTTTAAACATCATTTCATAAAATTTTCGATTGTTGTAAATCATTTCATAAACGTATGCATCAATATAATGAATTTAAAATTGTCTACAAGATATAATGATAATATTTGGGAAACATATAAATAAATAATATGATTGACATTATTTAATATGTGTACTACAATAATAGTAGGAACAAAGTAAGTCTATAGGAATAGTATGTTATATAGATAGAATTTAAGGAGGAATTACAATGTCTAAAATTTCTAAAAGTTTAACTCAGTTAATTGGGAACACACCACTTTTGGAGCTTACAAATTATAATGAGGAAAAAGGTGTTCAAGGTACAATAGTTGCGAAATTAGAGTCATTCAATCCTGGCGGAAGTGTAAAAGATAGAATCGGACATTCAATGATTTTGGATGCAGAAGAAAAAGGACTAATTAATAAGGATACTGTAATTATAGAAGCTACTAGCGGAAACACAGGAATTGCGTTAGCCATTGTAGCTGCTTCAAAAAAATATAAATTAATACTTGCTATGCCTGATACAATGAGTATTGAGCGAAGAAGCGTACTTAAAGCTTTAGGTGCAGAATTAGTATTAACTCCAGGGAAAGATGGTATGAAAGGCGCTATTAAAAAAGCTGAAGAGCTAGCAGCACAGACTCCAAACTCTTTTGTACCCAGGCAATTTGATAATGCGTCAAACCCAGAGATTCATAGAAACACAACAGCTTAAGAAATATGGAATGATACAGAAGGTAAAGTAGATATTTTCATAGCTGGAGTTGGAACAGGCGGTACTATTACAGGAGTTGGTGAAGCTTTAAAGAAAAAGAACCCTAATATTAAAATAGTAGCAGTAGAACCTTCTGATTCTCCTGTATTATCAGGCGGAGCTCCAGGCCCTCATAAAATTCAAGGTATTGGAGCCGGTTTCCTTCCAGCCGTATTAAATATCAAAATAATTGATGAAATATATAAAGTTAAGAATGAAGAATCGTTTAAAGCAAGCAGAGATTTAGCTAGAACTGAAGGACTATTAGTTGGTATATCCTCAGGAGCAGCAGCTTTTGCCGCAACTGAAATTGCAAAAAGAAGTGAAAATAAAGGTAAAACTATCGTGGTTTTATTACCAGATACAGGTGAAAGATATCTATCTACTGTACTTTTTAAGGAAGATATAGTTTAGTTGAAACTTAATGACAAACATTAGATAATTAAAGGTTTTAGGATACAGAATGATTTTGTCCTAAAGCCTTTTTTATTCTGTAATTAGTTATTTGATTTGCTAATAGCTGTTCAATGTAATAAAATATAATAGAGCTTAAAATAAAATTAAGTTAGTGGTTCCACTGACTTTAAGACATGGAGGATCAATATGGAATTAGATTTGAAATTTCAGAAATTAAAGGATAGTTTAAAAGATTTAAAAAGTGTGGCAATAGCCTATTCTGGTGGTGTTGATAGCACATTTCTTTTAAAGGTAGCCGCTGATGTTTTGGGTAATAACGTTATAGCAATTACCGCAAAGTCATCAACATACCCGGAAAGAGAATTTAAGGAAGCTGTTAAATACATAGAAGGTATAGGAGCAAAACATATAGTCATAATCTCTGAAGAATTAGAAATTGAAGGATTTTCTAAAAACCCTGTTAATAGATGTTATTTTTGCAAAAAAGAACTTTTCTCTAAGATTAGAAAAGTTGCTGATGATAATAATATTAACGCTGTTTTAGACGGCTCAAACGCCGATGATATTTCTGATTTTAGGCCAGGAACGAAGGCAGCTATGGAACTTAAAGTAATTAGTCCGTTAAAGGATGCTGGTTTCACAAAAGATGATATAAGAGCATTGTCAAAGAAATTGGGCGTACCTACTTGGAATAAGCCAGCCTTTGCATGTCTATCCTCAAGATTCCCATATGGTAATGAGATAACTGTTGAAAAACTAAGTATGGTTGAAAGAGCTGAGCAGTTTCTAATGGATTTAGGCTTCAGGCAGATAAGGGTAAGACATCATGAAGATATAGCAAGAGTTGAGGTTAATGCTGAGGAAAGATATAAATTCTTTGATATCAAAATTATGGATAAAGTTGCGAATGAATTAAAAAGTATTGGTTTTAAATATGTAACCCTTGATTTGTTAGGATATAGAACTGGAAGTATGAATGAAGTTCTTAGCGAAACCGAAAAAAATACACAAAAAGCTATTGATTAAAATCAATAGCTTTTTACTTTTCCCATTTATGCCTTTTTAACAAATTCTGATTTTAACTCCATAGCACCAAATCCGTCAATCTTGCAATCAATATTATGATCTCCATCAATCAAGCGTATATTTTTCACCTTTGTACCTATTTTAACGGATGATGAACTTCCTTTTACTTTTAAATCCTTAATTATAGTTACAGAATCACCATCATTCAAGGTATTCCCATTTGCATCTTTGACAACCTTCTTGTCTTCACTCTTTTCATTTTCTAATTCTAAAGTCCATTCATGAGCACATTCCGGGCAAACAAAAAGGCTTCTATCTTCGTAAGTATATTCTGAATTACATTTTGGACAATTGGGCAATTCCAACATAATTTCATTTCCTCCATTCGTTATTTAGTTTCTTTTTTACAGTTTACATATTATCATAATCGTAGGCTTTAGACAAATCACTCTTCGAAATTTATTCTACATGTAACAATATTACCAGTTGATATACTCTTTAACAATTGCTTTTCCCACTAATACTACATCTTTTAAAACCCACTCCTTAAACACTGGATATCCTGTTCTATCAACAATATACCCTATGTGTTCTTTACCTCCTGGAGCATCTTTTTCCATATATTTATCAATGTATGAATAAGTATTTTTTATTATTTTAATTATACTTTCCTCGTCCACCCAAGTTATAAAATCCTGAGCAAGTCTAGGATTTCTCTTGCCAGTTCTACCCATTATTACTAGTTTATAATACTTCTGAAGGCTTCTACTCCATGCCCCAGTTGGACATTTACCTATACATTCTCCACATCCAATGCACTTTTCATGGTCACGTACTACTTTGAAGTTCTCCATTTTAAGCGCGCCAGTGACTCTTCTTTTACAGTTAGTTACGCAGGATTTGCAACTAATACATCTATAAGATTCATACTTAGGTTCTGTCATCCCTATAATCCCAAAATCTTGCATTCTAGCCTTTATACAATCATTAGGGCAACCTGTTAAAGCTACCTTTACGTGATAATCATTAGGGAAAATCTCTTTTTCAATCTTTTTTGCGAACTCCGTAGTATTATAATTCGCAAAAGGACAGACATTTGCTCCAACGCAAGCCGAAACATTTCTAGTCCCCGCTGCTGAGTATCCCGTATTCGGTGAAATCTGATTTATTTCAAGTCCTTCTATTACCGATTGGATCATTTTATTAACATCAGGTATTTTATCTATATCAATACCTGTCAGTTCAAAACCTTGCCTTGTAGTTATATGAATATTCCCATCTCCGTAAGTTTCTGCAACTCTTTGCAAAACTTCTAGATGTTTAGCTTCAATTTGTCCTCCAGGAACCCTTATTCTTATTGCTGTTTTTCCTCTTTTTTTAGTTATTCTATATGCATTTTTCTTGAGCAATTTAGTATTTATATCCATAATATCCTCCCCCTTAATCTACTAGATGAACTGCATCCAAATAGTTAAAAACAGGTCCCTCTAAACATATATACGTATCATCAATTTTGCAATGCCCACATTTTCCAACTCCGCAACACATTTTCCTCTCATAAGATACCCATATGTTTTTTTCTTTTACTCCTTTTTTAATAAATCCAGCTACTGTAAACTTAAGCATCATTGGGGGGCCTACTACAATAACTTGTACCTCATCAATATTTTTTACTGGAATGCCTTCAATGTAATTTGTTATGAGTCCTACATTCCCAAGGTAACCATCATCTGCACTATCAACAGTTAGTGTTACGTTAACACTCTTTTCCCATTCTTTAAAATTTTCTTTAAATAGAATGTCCTCAGGCGACTTAAACCCCGCCATTACATTAAAGTCTTTACACTGCTTAGGATTTTTCGCAAAGTAATCTACTATTCCTTTAACAGGTGCTAGTCCAGTCCCACCTGCTGCTACAATAATTTCTTTATCCTTATAAAGGTTAACATCGAATCCATTTCCATAAGGGCCTCTTAAAAACAATGTTCCCCCTACAAAAAAGCTATGAATTACATCTGTGACTACACCTACACGTCTTATTGTAAGATCAACATAACCCTCACCTATCTCACTTACGGATATAGGTGATTCCCCAAATTTGGGTATGGATACCTCGAAAAATTGCCCTGGCTTTACAGCGCCCACGAATTCCATTCTAAAGGTATAATCTGTCTGCGTATGCTTACTTATTTTAAGTATTTTAGATCTAGAAGGCATATATATATTTTTCATTTATTCCACCTCATCCATTGCTTTATTTAATTTGTTTACACAATTTGAAAAAGATATGTATTCAGGACATATATCATCACATCTACCACAGCCTACACACATATGATATCCAGCTCTCTTTTTAAAATCATATACCTTGTGCATAACTTTAAATCTCATCCTATCTTTTTTATCCTTCCTAAAACCATGTCCGCCTGCCATATCACTATATCCATCCACATGACAAGATGCCCAAACACGCCTTCTTTCTCCTACATTTTTATTTTCTTTATAGAAGATGTCCTGCATAGAAAAACAAGAACATGTCCCACATACAAAATTGCACCTACCACAAGCAATGCATCTTGAAGAATATTCATCCCACATTTTTGATTTGAAAACTCTTTGATCTAAATTTTCAGGTATAGTAACCTTTATTTCATTAGTTTGCACAAATTCAGGTTTTACTTCAACCTCACTTGTTTTATCTATATTAAAATAGTTCATTAGCTCCTCAGATTTACAATCCACAAGGACCTTATCATCTTGTACCCTAGTGTACATATCATAATCTTCTGTCTTATTTGATCCCATACTGGCACAAAAACAATTCTCAAAGCTTTCACTACAACCCATTAACACAACCTTAACTTTGTCTCTCAAAGTCTTATAATAATAATCCTCATTTCCATTTTTCAAATAAATTTCATCAAGTCGAATCATCGCATGAATATCACAACTTCTTAAAAATATTAATATTTTCTTTTCATCAACTTTTGGCTCCTCGCAATCCTTTTCAGTGAAGTAAAATAATGTTTGTGTAATTGGAAGTATTATTTCTTTAGGTGAAAAATCAGATTTTAAGTCAAACTCTACTTCCCTTATACTCTTTATTTCCTTATACCTAACTGTATCAGTATCCGCAAAAGTTCCTTTTCCCTTGATCATTACTGGTGCATATACCTTATATTCACCTCGTAATGTTTCAAGATGCTCATCAAACTTCTCTATTGTAAGATTAAAACCCATAACTACAACTCCCTCTCTCATCACACGCCTTTAAAGTATAGCCTTAACTTATCTCTATCAACTATGAATTTTCTATTCTTTATTTTTACCATTCTCATGTTTTCAAGTTCTTTAACTGCCCTTGAAATAGTTTCACGGGAGCTTCCTAGCATATCTGATAAATAAGTTATATTCACCTTAATATCTATTAAAACTCCCTCCTCCGTTTGCACACCATAATCTTTAGACAGCTTCCAAAGCTTTGCCGCTACTCTTTTGTCCATTTTAATAGGAACTGTATTCTTAATCTGCCTATAGAGTCTTCTTATTTTTTTACTCATAGAGTATAAGATAACTTCTGTAAGGTTAAAATCTTGTTTCATAATATTTAATAAATCTATTTTTTTAATACTTATAATTGCGCTATCTTCAAATCCTTCGCAATTAATAGATGTAGTAAAATTATCAAAGATTACCTCATTTATAATCTCACCTTTGTTTAGGATATAAATAACTCTCTTTTGACCTTTTTCCGATAATCTGTACAATGTTACGTTTCCCTCTAGTACTATATATATATTATTTGTAGTTTCTCTTTCAGCAAACAACATTTGTGATTTTTTTAATTCCTTTACTACTACACTATCTCTTATTAATTCCAAAGTTTTATCCTCAACACGTTCAAATAAAGGCAGGTCTTTTAATTGCCTAAGCGTTATTTGTGCCATCTTAACTTCTCCTTATAAGCTCATTTTAGAATTCATTATTATAAAAATACTAATATTCTTATTATACAACAATGATTCTGAACATTAAGTATAAAAGGATTTTATTTCTCCTTTGATATATACCAATACGCCGCTCCAATAAATACAGCTCCACCTACAAAGTTACCAAGTGTAACCCAAATTAGGTTGTGCGCAAGTCCCCCTATGGAAATTGCTGTGGTGTGAGGTATCATTAATGAAGCTGTAAGCAAAGTCATATTTGCAATACTATGTTCGAACCCAGTAGTTATGAATGCAAATAGACACCAAAATATCATTATAAGTTTAGCCGTTTCTTCCTTTAACTTAATAGCACACCATACTGCTAAACAAACTAACATATTACAAAGTAACCCTTTTAAAAATAATTCTATACTCGGTGCTGCCATTTTTCCTTGAGATGCTTTTAAAATAAAGGCTGCTGTGCTTCCCTTTGCAAGTCCTGAACCTACAAATATTGCTACAAGCACTACTGACCCTACAAAATTTCCTATAAAACTATATATCCAAATATTTATTGAATTATGCCACGAAACTTTTTTTTCAAGAGAACCTATGGTCATGACCATGTTATTCCCTGTAAAAAGTTCTGAGCCCGCCATTATTACTAGACTCAGAGCAATTCCAAATGAGGCCCCCATAATGATTTTTGTTGCTGGAGACTCAACTGCTGCAAATGATCCTCCTATAGTAAATATTAGTAAAATCCCAAATCCCACATATGCTCCGGCTAGCGCCGCTGCAGTAAGGTACCTCATTTTGCTTTTCTTTAAAAACTCAGATTTTTTTACAGCTGAAGCAGCGACTTTGTTAATTTCTTCACTATACAAGATATACCATCTCCTTCAATAAATTATATTTAAACTTTATCACTATAGTTAAAAGAAGTATGTGATTAATATCACGAACTTTATAAGGTTAGTATACTGCATTATAACTGCATTATCGGTAACATGTGTTACTCCCAGTAACAATAAAAAAAAGCTTGAAATTGTTTTAAACAATTTCAAGCTTTTTTATTTGTAATTTAACTTATCCTAATATTTGTTTTAAATCAGCTTCTGGTGTGCTTATAGGTTTAATGTCAAAAGTGTCAACTAAGAATTGTAACACATTAGGACTTAAGAAAGCTGGAAGTGTTGGTCCTAAGTAAATTCCTTTTACTCCTAGTGAAAGTAAAGCCAATAAATCTGCAACAGCCTTTTGTTCGTACCAAGTTAAAACTATTGCAAGTGGTAAATCATTAATACCACATTTAAATGCATCAGCTAGTGCCATAGCTATTTTAACAGCTGAGTAAGCATCGTTACATTGACCTATATCTAGTAATCTTGGAAGTCCTGCTACTTCGCCAAATTCTAATTTATTAAAACGATACTTTCCACAAGCTAAGGTAAGAATAATACAATCGCTTGGAACTTGCTTCGCAAATTCAGTATAGTAATTTCTTCCTGTTCTTGCACCATCACATCCTCCAATTAAGAAGAAGTGCCTGATTTTACCGTCTTTAACTGCATTAACTATTGTTTCAGCATGAGCCAATGTTGCTTTATGACCAAATCCAACTAGAATTTCTTTAACTTCTTCATCATTTTCAAATCCACCAAGTTCTAGAGCCTTGTTTATCATTTCTGAGAAGTCCTTATGACCATTCTCATCAGCGGCTACATGTTTTACTCCATCCCAACCCACAACACTTGTTGAAAAGATTCTATCTTTATAAGAATCTCTTGGTTTCATTAAGCAGTTTGTTGTCATTAAAATACAACCAGGTATGCCATCAAATTCCTTTTGTTGATTCTGCCAAGCCCCTCCAAAATTTCCTACTAAATGAGCATATTTATTGAGCTTTGGATAGCCATGGGAAGGAAGCATTTCCCCGTGGGTATATATATTTATTCCCTTGCCATCTGTTTGTTCAAGTAGCATTTCAAGATCCCTTAAATCATGACCAGAAATCACAATAAATGGTCCTTTCTTAATGTTTACATTAACTTTAGTAGGTGTTGGAGAATTATATTTCTCATTATTTGCTTTATCTAATACCTCCATAACCTTAACGCTCATATCTCCAGTCTTAACTAAGTACTTGATAAGGTCTTGAAGACTCAAACTATCATCAGTAAGTACCGCTAAAGCTATAAAATAAAAGTCGTCTACCTCATCACTGTTATATTTAATAAATCTAGCTTGATGTGCATATGCCGCAATTCCTTTTAAACCATACTTTATAGTTTCACGAACGGAACGAATGTCTTCATCTAAATCTTCATCATACATAATACCTGCTTTTTTAGCGTCTTCAAGCATTTGTTCCTTAGAATCACTTAAGTTATATAAAGCCTCTTCGGAATTCACATCTTCTCCGGCAGCTTTTTTTCTAGCTTCTTCTTTAATTACTTGAGATTTTTTAAGCATATCTATGTGAGAATTTGGATCAAAATTTACATTAGTTAGTGTCATAAAGAGTGAATTTTCAACAAATGAAACCCATGTTTTAGGGAGTTTTTCACCTTTGGCTAAAAGTTTAGTAGCATAACAACTAATTCCTTTTACCTGATAGATGAGTAAATCCTGCATTGCTGCAATTTCTGGACTTTTTCCACAGACTCCTACTTTAGTACAACCCTTTCCACCGAAAGTTTGCTCACATTGAAAACAAAACATTGCTCCTTGCATATGTAACCCTCCTATAAATTTATATTATTCTAACCATAGGTTACACTCTTTTCCCATTAATATGCAAGAGCAATCATTAAAGTTCATATTTTATTCATAATATAATCCATTTTTTTATTTTCTAACGTTCATATTACTGTGGTCTCCTTATAAATCTATCTTGCACTATTATCATAGCAAGAATAAAATTTCTAAATAAAAAATACTATGTAGGCACATAATAAAAGCTAAATAACATAGAGGAGATGATTTTTATGAAATTAATTGCTGTAGGTGATGTTGCACCAAATTTTTCATTACAGGATAATAATGATAAAACTGTATGCCTATCAGATTTTAAAGGTAGGAAGGTTTTACTTTCATGGCATCCACTAGCCTGGACACCTGTTTGCACTGATCAAATGAGGGCACTAGAAACACACTGGGATATCTTTAAAAACCTTAATACCATTCCTCTCGGATTTAGTGTAGACTCTCAGCCTTGTAAAAAAGTGTGGGGAAGTGCACTTGTTCGAACAAATTTAAGTATTCTTGCGGACTTTTGCCCACTTGGAAAAGTTGCAAAGGACTATGGGATTTTTATAGATGATAAAGGGATATCCGAAAGGGCTAACATTATAATAGATGAAAATGGAATTGTGAAGTGGGTTAAGGTATATCTTCCTATGAGCCAATTACCTGATTTAAATGAAGTTATTCAAGTATTATCTAATATGTAACTACAAAACCCGCAACTATCAAATTGGTTGCGGGTAAATTAATGTACTTTTTCCTACTATTTTTACCTCGATGTGTGAAGTCATCCTAAATCTTCGTTTTCCAACTCTCGATAATTGGTCTACTTGACACATGACAACCTGTCATATATAGTTATGATAGGTTGTCATACAGTAAAGGAGTGATTAGCTTGCCAACAGAGACCTTCTTAAATTTACACCATGATAAAAAAAACAAGATAATTAATGCTATCAAAATGGAGTTTGCTAGAGTTCCTTTTGAGAAAGTATCCATCAATAAGATTGTTCAGGAAGCCGACATTTCAAGAGGCAGCATATACATGTATTTCGAAGATACAATGGACATGGTGACCTATGTTTTATCCAGTTACCATGATGAGGTTATATCCATAATTAAAGAAAGCCTTAAACAAAATAGCGGAAATATATTTGCAGTCTTTAATGATATTTTAAGGTTCACTGCTGAATTTGGAACAGCAAAAGAAAACATTGCCCTTTGCATGAATATATTTTCTAATCAGACGGTTCAAAATGATATTTTATTACAATTTTCAAATTTCAACAGAACTAGAGATTATTATCTTTGGTTTATGCAATATGTGGATACTAAAAATTTGAATATACAAAATACTAAGGACGTGTACGATATTATAGAGATATTAATATCTGTCACTCAAAGAGCCACTGTAGATATCTTCCTAAACATTGAAAGAAAAGATGAAATTATTGAAGACTATAAAAACAAAATAACCATTTTAAAACGGGGAATATTACATGTATAATAATAAAAATGCCATCAATGTAAATGTTGTAGGTATTTCACTAATTGTATCTCTCATCATGGTAGGCATTAAGATCCGAATAAAATATATACTGAGGAGGTTTTAAATTTGAATTTTGATTTTTTAACGGTTCCACTCGAAAAATTATTTTTCTTAATACAAAATGGAATTGCTGTAATTATACCTAATGAGGATTTATCATTTGGGCTCGCAATAGTTGGTTTTACAATTTTAATAAGGGTATTATTGTTACCCTTAAGCATTAAACAAACAAAATCAACTGCTAAAATGGGTGCAATTGGACCAGAAGTTAAGAAAGTACAGGCAAAATATAAGAGTGATCCACAAAAGTCTCAGCAAGAAGTAATGAAGCTTTATAAAGAAAACGGAGTTAATCCAATGGGTGGATGTTTACCAATGATTATACAAATGCCTATTTTATTTGCCATGTTTTATATATTTAGAAATTTGGATATGAATGGCGCTGGTTTTTTATGGATGAAGGATTTAACATTACCTGACCCTATGTATATATTACCAGTATTATCTATGGTTACTACCTACCTTTCATCAAAACTTATGCAGCCACCAGCAGTACCAGGTGCAGATAAGTCTAAGCAAACTTCAACAATGAATGTTGTGATGGCTATTTTTATGGGATTTATGAGTCTTAACTTTAAAGGTGCACTAGTATTATACTGGGTAATAAATAACATACTACAAGTAATTCAAACTTTAGCTATAAATAAATTAGAAGCTGCAAAAAAAGAGATATAACTATTAATTAAACTTTATATTTAAAACAAAGTACCCTCCACCAATTGAATTGGTAGAGGGTACTTTTGTTTTACATTTAATCAGTTATATAATCTTCTAAAATATCCTGCTCCCTGAATAAGCTTGAAACAGCTTCATCATAATCACATAATCTCTCCGATTTCCTAATCTTTTTTGCATACTTTATATTATCAGAAAACACTGGAATCATATAAAACCATAATTCTTTCATTTTAAACAATACATTCCTATCTCCAAAGAGTATTCTTTTATAATCTTCATAAATTTTATCATGAAAGTCTTTCAACAATTCTTTTTCAAGTTTTGTATTATCTGTAATATAGCTGGTAAATCCAGGATTTCTTAATAATCCCCTGCCAACCATTAAAGTGTCTACACTAGGAACGTCAGCCGAAAACGCCTTGTAATCTTTGATTGTAAAAATATCACCATTATAGCAAACAGGATTTTTACTTAAAATCAATGCTTCTTTGAAGATTTTAAGATTAGGCTTATTTTTATAGAAATCCTTTTGAGTCCTCGGGTGAATAATAAGCTCTTCTAATGGGTATTTGTTGAATATTTCGATTAAATCATAAAATTCTTCAGGTTCGTCTTTTCCTAACCTTGTTTTTAATGAGATTTTAGTTATCGACTCCGAAAAGATTTCGTCTAAAAACACATTAAGTTCTTCTTTTTTCGAAAGAAATCCGGCCCCTTTATTTTTTGAAACTACAGTTCCAGAAGGACATCCTAAATTTAAATTGATTTCATTATATCCTAGCTGCTTTATTTTCTTTGAAGTATGAATAAAATCTTTTGCATTATTGGTTAGTAATTGTGGTATCAAAACTAGTCCTTGGTTATTTTCAGGCAAAATATCATTTAATTCCCGAGTTTTAAAACTTTCACTTTGATTTGCAACAATAAATGGTGAAAAGTATTTATCTATATTATTGAAAAAAGCATTATGGGCATTTCTATAAATGTAGCCAGTCAAACCTTCCATAGGTGCGAAATAAAAATTCATGTACCTAACATCTCCTTTAGTTATAGCCCTGCTTCGTAAATTAATTACACTTGAATTCCTTTTCAATAACATCTGTTAATTTTTTACAAGGAATAACCTTTATATTCTTAAATTTAATCCCTGCTTTTAAACAATTCATCGGTATATATGCCTTTTTAAAACCCATTCTATCTACTTCTTTTAGTCTTTGCTCTAGTGATGGCACTTTTTTAAGTTCTCCAGTAAGACCAAGTTCTCCTATAAAGACTGTATCAGTAGATATCCCATGGTTTAATGCGGAAGATGCAATACTCATTACTACAGCAAGATTTACTGATGTTTCAGTTAACTTAAGACCACCTGTTGCTTTTATAATAACATTTTTATCATAAAGTCCTACCCCTCCCCTTTCCTCAAGAATTGAGATAAGAGTCCCTAATTGTTCCTTCCTTGCAAAACACTCACTTAGTCTACTTGGATAAGGTGTAAAAGATTTAGATACAAGACTCTCTACCTCTACAACAATTGGTCTAGTACCGTCCTTTATAACGGCCAAAGCACTCCCCGGAACTAACTCATCCCTTTTGGTCATAAAAAACTCCGACGGGTCAGCTATTTCTTCCATACCTATTTCTGACATGCGGAATAAACCACTCTCAGAAGTGTCCCCATATCTATTCTTTTTGCTAATTAAATGTTTAAGTTCTTCTCCATCTTCTCCCTCTATGTACAATACGGTATCCACCAAATGTTCTAGAATTCGAGGACCTGCCATCTCATCAGCCTTTGTCATTTGACCAACAAGAAATACAGCTCTTGGCCTATCTGGGTTCTTTGCTTTATCCTTTAAAGCTGTAGCACATTCAATTACTTGAGTAGGAGATCCTGCTCTTGAGCCTGAATATTCGTCCAAAGTAAATGTTTGAATGCTGTCAAGTATTATTAAGTCTGCATCAATTGTTTCTATATGTTGTAGTATCTCATCTAACTTAGTATCAGAAACTACCCAGAAATTATCAGCTATTTCTTTTACCGTACGGTCAGCTCTATTTTTAATTTGACTATTGCTTTCTTCTCCAGATGCATATAAAATTTTGTATCCTTTTAAAGACAGAGCATTTGTGAGTTGCAGTAAAAGGGTTGACTTGCCCATCCCAGGAGGTGCTGAAATTATGCTTATACTATCTCTAACTATACCGCCACCCATAACTCTATCAAATTCTGAAACTCCTGTAACTATCCTGTCGCTGTTAGATTGTACAATTGCTCTTAGTTTTGTTGGGTTAGTTGTTGTTACCATTCTACTTGAGCTCGCTTTACTGGAGCTTGCCTTAACTATCTTTTCTTCATATGTATTCCATGCACCACAATCGTTACATTTCCCCATCCATTTTGGAATTTGTGACCCGCAGTCTTTACAAATATAAACTTTTTTATCTTTAGCCAATTAAATACATCTCCTTAGTTTTGGCATTGCTTTAAAACTAGACATTAATATACAATGCTTATGTCTTCAAAATACGGCCCACTCCACTGTCTGCGCAAAATTTAGACCCTTAGTGATGACATGACCCCGTAGAATGTAACTAGAAGTTACATTCTTGCTAATTTCGTTCGAAACTAACCATTAAACATCTACCTTTAGAATTTATTCTGTATGAGATATTATTTACTATATTATCTTTATAAAAATCAACATTAGCTTTTTTATTAAATACCAAAAATACATCAGTAGTCTTTTTATTCCTATTAATCAATATTATATGTATATCTTTACTTTTATTCATTAATGTTTTATTACTATTAAAAAATTCTATAATACTATTAATTTCTTTCTTTCCTTTAAAAAACCAACTACTCCCAATCATAATAGGTATAGCTTTTGTTTTTGCCAATATATTATATAATTCAAAATTAGACTTATCAAATAAGTAATAAAACCATATACATATATTTAAACATTCCATTGGAAATATAATGTCAAATAATTCCTGGTTACCAATAAATATATAATCAATTATTATAATTAGTATTAATACACAATTAGAAATAGTTAAAATTGATTTCATTTTATAGTTATAGTAAATTTTCAAAATGTAATATACTGATAGTAACGTACCTGCACCGATAAACCAAGTAATTATATTCATAGCTGGCCTCCTTCTGCTAAATACTTTGTTTTTTAAACCCTTAAATTCCTCATATTTCCCATAAACAGCCCACTTTTATACTCTGTATAATGTTGCTCCTATTTCTATCATTTGTCAATACATACTCCACCCTTCAAGGCCCCATTTCTTAATTAATATATATTCGATTTAAACTCAGGAATTCGCTATTTAAAAAAACATCCTAAAAATTAATTTAGAATGTTTCCCCTTTAATATTTATATTTTAAAACTATTTATTTACCTCTGAGGTTCTCCTATTACTAGGAACGTTTTTTTGATAAATATACACTTCCACCAATAATTAGAACTACCATTGATGAGAATATGATGATATCAGCTGTGCTAGTAGTATTAGCACTTGCCTCCACTGTAACATCTTGATTTACTGCCTCATCCTGTGGTGTTTTCATCTCACCATCTGCATTTTCAGGTGGAGCTGTCATTTCGCCATCTACATTTTCAGGTCCTGTTGGTCTTTCTGGCATTTCGCCATCCACTGCCCCAGTATCACCATCTACATTTTCAGGTCTTGTTGGTCTTTCTGGCATTTCTCCATCCACTGCCTCTGGCACTGCCTTGGCGTCACCATTTGCATCTTCTTCCATGCCATCTGGTTTTTGACCCATGCCGCCCCCACCTCCAGATCCTGAATTACCTTCACCATTATTAGTGCTTGAGATATCCCCTGAAAGTTGCTGAGCTACATTAGCCACCCTGTTTTGTGCAAAGCTTAATAAACTTAGATTATTACCTTCCTCTGTAAATAGTGCTTTTTCAAATTCCTCATAGGAATAGAACGCAGTAGGATCTGTTTCAACATAATCCTTTATCATTCCATGTACTGATGAGATTTTTTCATTTAAGTTATCTTCTTCCAAATATCCATCTGATAGAGTTTTAAGATATTCATGATACGTCTCTACATATTCTTCGTTTTTAAAAATCGCCTCTATTAATGGATATTTTGACATTTCGCCAGTTACAGGTTCATCAATTAAATATTCGGTTGCTTCCAAATCAGTTAAACCTGACCCATCAAATCCATTGAAAATCATATTCAAATCCCAAGAAATCCATTCAAAGACTCCATCATTATTGTAAAGATAATAGTTATGATACATAGCACCTTGATAACTATCTGAATGTAATGTCATTGTGCTAACTGCTAAATATTTTAGGAACGAATCTACATTAAAAATAGAATCTAAATCGCTACCATCCTCTATTGCTTTTATGAGTTCTACCAAAGCTTCATTATCATATTCATCCATATTTTCCGGGAACATTCCAGTATAATCCATGCCATCATCTGAAATATAGGCTAAGTCTGAACCTACTCCCATATCAGGCTTGTACAATTCTCCAGAATCATCACCATAATTATCAGTTAAAAATGAATCATTA
>JANZQE010000080.1:0-6551 GCA_038040705.1 Clostridium sp.
GTTATTTTTTTCATTATGATATCTCCCATAGCTATTCTCCTAACCTAGTAGTTCATAATCAAATTATCTATCTAATTTTAGAAAACTAAAAGAACGCAGTGGTTGACATCTTAGCAACCATTAGGTGCTAAAAAGCAACTAATGACTGATAGTCAATGATCTTTACTTTGGGTATGATAGAACAAAGAGAAAAAGAAGGAGGAAGAAGACAGATGGCATTAGGAGAACGGTTGAAAGAAAGTAGAATGAATAAAGGGTATTCGCAAGGAGATGTAGCAGACCATTTACATATTTCAAGACAGTCTATTTCAAAATGGGAAAATGGCAATAGTTATCCTGACTTAGATAACTTAGTAAAGCTAAGCGCCTATTACGAAGTTTCAATTGACGAATTACTAAAAGAGAATCAGAAACTTAAAAAAAAAATAGAAGAAAATAAAGTTAAAATAGAAGAAAATTATCAAAAATTGGATTTCATTCATGGAAATACGGAGAAAGACGAGGGTTTAATACTATTGATTCTTGCTTTTATGGGAGGTTTAATTGCTCCATTTGGTTTTTTTGTAGTGCCAATTGTAATCCAACGAAATAAAAAAACAAACACACTATATAAGGTTGTTTACTTAGCGTGTGTTTGTAGTTTGCTCGTCAATATCTTCGTTGTTTATAGTATCACTGGAGACTATTTAGGATGGGGAACAACTACTGTCGAGTATCTTGGAGAGTAAAAACTAAAATGTTATAGAAATACTGCTTCCAGATAACTTAGCTCTTAGATTTATAGAAGACTCTGCATATAGTAATGTTCTTTTTAAATAATAAGTGGCTTGTGTAGCGTTATCTACTTTCAATCGTAAACTACTAAATTTACCAGTGAAGGCTGTTGCCGAAGCAGAATGGGCTCTTGTAATTTTATGGTTACTTACGTCAATCTTATAACTTGCTTTCCATTGCAATATTTTTTCTTTTGTTATTTTATATGTACCATTCTTGACACTAGATGCCATAATGGAAAATTGGGGCTCTTCTTCAATGATAATGGTGTAGGTTTCTCCTTGATCATCCTCAACGTTGAATTGCTGTATTCCACCTTGTTTCATGTCATAAACCACACTATTCTCTGGTAATGGAAAATTTCCTTCAGCGTGTACTTTTGTAGTAGCGATAAAACTAAAAAAAGCGAAACAACCTAAAAGAAAAACTGTTTTTTTCAAATGAATTCCTCCATATATTTTTTAATAACACTTAAAATATAACAGCTTAGACTGTATTAGTAACGATTTATTTTATTTAAATGAGCAATTATTAATTATTATTATTATAAAAAAAAATTGCTGAAACAAACTATAGCTACTCCAAAAAAATGTTATTTGAAAAACTAAGTAAGGGTTTAAAATTAATTTGAAAAGGTGCGGTTAAATGTTTTCCAATGGAAAAAGATCTTTCTTAATTACTTATATTATCAATTTGATAGCTTTGTTGTTCATATGGGTAGCTATTCCGCGTGATCAAGCTTTTATCTGGCTTACCCTTGTTCCAATAGTTATCTTTGGTCTTTACTATATATTTTGTAAAAATCGAGGTAAATAAAAAAGAACACCAATCTGTAGAGCCCCTAAAAAAGTTAGAGTGAAATCTAAACTTTTGGGAGTCATTTTCACAATGGATTTTCCCACTTTTTCCTCGAGGTGTACTTTTTACACTTCCGCATCCTATAAAGGTTTTCAGATGTTTTTATAGATGCTTTTGTCAATTTTGGGTTTATGTTAAGTAACTAAATATCGTATAAATCATCTCTATTCATTTAGTTTGTACCTTAGCAATTTTTATGAATGTGAAAGAAGGAGTAAATTTTTTTAATCCTCTAAATCTGATTTTCGTAGGAGATAATAATCTAGAATAATTAAAACATAGCCAAAAATAAGTTTTGTATTTAATACAGCCAAAATAGTCCTAAAAAAATAAGAATCGATACCACCTGATAGCAACTTCTTTTAGTTGTTTTTTCCATTATGGTATCTCCCATAGTTAATCTCCTCACCGACTAATTCCTAATCTTATTATCTATTAAAACGAAAAGAACGTGTTGGTTTACATGATAGCAACTAATGGTTGCTAACATGTAAACCAATGCGTTCTTCTTTGTACGTAAAATAAAGATTAAAATAATTATAACAAAACAGAAAGGGTGATCACAAAATTGTAATTCAAATTTCTTAAATAAATTATAGATAGGGAGTGATTTATTAAAAGTATAAACGAGAAATTTAATAGATGAATTAAAAAATATACTATCTAGTTCTTATGTGTTTTATAGATTCCTAATTTGATACCAACAATTCTTAGTATTCGATGACTATTTATTTTTACTAATATAAATTTAGACTATCTTTACAATAAAACCATCTGAAAATATCAGAATAAAACTTGCTAAATTGCTGTATACAATATAATATTAGGAGATGTAATGATGAAAAAATTCAGTAAATTTTTAACTGTGTTATTAGTAGTATTTACTTTAGGTACTTATGCTTCCTCTAGTTCTATATTTTTTGGTAACGATAACACTGTAGAGGCTGCTACAACAAGGAAAACAGTAAAAGAAGGAATGGTCACATATACGGTATACAATGTAAATAAGTACTTTACTAAAGCTGAAGTTAATAATATAGTAAATAATTATAATAAATCTAATCATGCTGCTTCAAAAACTATACAATATATATTGGGGACAGCACTTAACCCTGGTGTCGGTTTCGCACTTTTCGTCAGAGATCTTTCTGCTGATTCTGTAGTAAAACCTTTTGTTAAAGCTAAATCTCAAGGTAAAGGCGTTAGAATGAAATATGAATATTGGCTAAGTAATGTATCAAATTCTGTTTATAAAATTAAAAATAAAACAATAACAATTCAGTAATAGTAAGGGTGTGTAGTATTAAATGAAAACTAAGAAACAAATTGGAATAATACTAATATTAGCATTACTAACATATGTATTAAGAGTCACTGTAGGATTTTCAAATACTGTAGATACTATAGTTTTTGCTCTATTCATTTTATTAGGTTGCTGGTTTACTTATACTAATTATAAAAATAAAGCTAAATAATCAAAAAAATGAGACTCATTAAACTTAAAGAGTCTCATTTTTTGATTATTATTAAATATCTTAATTTAAAAACCTAGTCTAAAATTCAATAAAGTTTCACTGATTTCATCCTCATTGATCCCGATATAGCGTTTCGTGATTTTCTCACTGCTATGACCGAATATTTCCATCAGAGTGGCCACGTCTTTGGTTTTCTTGTAATAGTTGGTAGCCGAATGTCTTACGCAGCGTGTGCGTGCCAATATCGTCTCTTCCTAGTAGCTTAGCGACCTTTTGAAACATCTGATAGACCGTATTGACTTTCAAATGACCGCCATTGGTACTGGGAAACAAATAATCATCAGGTTCTAGGTCTTTTGTATAGTCTTGGATCAAGTCCTGCAGACTACTCAAATACAAAATCCGCGTTTTTCCTGTTTTTTTCTCTACGATTCGGGGGTTTTTTGAGGAAAT
This sequence comes from Clostridium sp., assembly GCA_038040705.1. Lineage (GTDB taxonomy): Bacteria > Bacillota > Clostridia > Clostridiales > Clostridiaceae > Clostridium_AD. The sequence goes on from JANZQE010000080.1 coordinate 3,561, forward strand.
CAGGTCTTTTTTCTTTAATTTAATAATATCTGACATACGTAAACCGCTATTAATGCCGATCAAAAACAAAAAAACATCTCGATCTGCGTTTTTATTGCGTCTCAAACAAAATAAAAAGTCGTTTATTTCTTGTTGAGTACGTAATGGTTGGACGTTGTAACTCATTTAAAAGCCCTCTCCTCTCACAAAAGAGATACATGATTTTGTTTATTATAGCGCACAATCGTGTGTTGGAGGCCGGTATAAAAAAAGAACCCTATTGGAACAGGATTCCCGATACACGTTTTTATCCAATTTCATGTATCCATTAAATGTTATAAAATATATGTTATATAATATTATCTTTCCTTTAATATTACACTTTTGGTAACGATAACTATTGTAATAAGTATAGTTTATTGGTTCAATATATTTGTAAGAAAAAATAGAAAAGGTGGTTTTTAATAATGGCTCATTTCTTTAGTTCTTATTGGTGGATGTTTTCAGGAATATTTATTATGGCTAGCATCTTAATTACTTTAAACTTAGTAAAAGTAATTAGTTTTAAGAAAGACCTATCTTTTAATTTAAAAATAGTTGATTTAGTAATATCCTTAGGAATATTATTTTTATTAGTTTCTGCTAATTTATTTTCAGGAGTACTATATGATCAATTTAATTTAGCAACAGATAACCTATTACTTATATTAACCTTTTATTCAGGAATTGTATTTTTAATACAAACTTTCTATACCTTTAAGAAAACTAAAAAAGTAATTATTCATTCATAAAAAAGACTAGAGTTAGTTTATTTCTTTCTCAATCATTGCTCGATAAATAAAAGAGCCCTTACAAAAAAGGAGCTTTTTTATTTTGTGCGTATTCTTGGAGACGTTAATTACTGTAGCTTTTAAATAATAATTTTATGTGATTTCATATACCTTAGTGGATTCTATAAACTTAAACAGTGATAAAATAAAAAATATAGTACCTATGCAACAATTCATTGCGTAATTGCTCCAATTCGTTGCTTGCAGAGCTAGTCCATTTAAGAGAAACTATTAAGTATAGATTTACCTTACTACATTAGGAGGATCAATTATGGAGCTAGCTGAACGACTACGATATGAACGTGAAGAAAGAAAAATGTCTCAATCTTTTGTAGCTAAGGAGCTAAATATATCTAGACAGTTATTATCTAAATGGGAGCTAGGTAAAAGCGTACCCGATTTGGAGATGATTCAATTACTTAGTGAGTTTTATAATTTTTCTATAGACGAATTGCTCAATAAAACTCCGCAGAAAAAAGCAAATACGAATCTTTTAAAAACCATTTCTGAAATGGATTCAGAAGATCTAATTGAACTTCTTCTTTTAGGAATTGGTCTACCACTTATTCTTTTTGCTATCTTTTTTTAATCTAATAGTTAATAAAACGAAAAAAAATAACCTTAAAGTAATAAGGATCTTGATACATTACTTTAAGCAATTTCGTGTATTCACAACAAATTGACGTACTCGTTTGAGTACGTTACAATAAAAGAAACCAAAAGGAGGAATAACTTATGTCGATCGTAAACCCTAGCCAAGCTAGAAAAGTCTTTTACCAACTACTAAAAGACGTCAACAAAACCAACGAACCCGTTTATATCTCTGGTAAAAATGAAGAAAGTGAAGCGGTTATGGTCAGTAAAAAAGACTGGGACGCGATTCAAGAAACCTTATACCTTCAATCTTCTGGCGTAGCGGATGTAATCCAACAGCGTGAAAAAGAAAATGAATTTGTTGCACTGGAGGATATCGATTGGGATACTCTATAAAGTTAGCAAAATCAACGATGAAAGACCTTAAAAATTTAAAATCGGCTCATTTAGATCAAAAGTTTAAAGATATAATGGAAATTTTAAAAGAAAACCCGTTTCAAAATCCACCGCCTTATGAGAAGTTAGTCGGAAATTTAAAAGATAAGTATTCACGTCGATTAAATATCCAGCATAGGGTGGTCTACTCGGTTGATAATGACACAAAAGAAGTCATTATTTGGTCGGCTTGGACGCACTACGAAAGATAGCAACATACTTAAAAAAAGTATGTTGCTATCTTTTTTGTCTAAAATGATGAGACAAGAAACTCTTAGCAAAAAAGGATCCTCAATACATGATTTTATCTAAAATAGTGTGTCAAAAAGGAAAATGTTTTATTAATTTTAAACTCATCTTTTATTTTTTTGTTTAATTTTTATAATAGCTGTAATAACCATAAGAAAACAAAAAAATGATAAACCTTCAACCACTAAAAAAACCTCCCGAATATGATCCGATTTAAAAAGATACATGATTCTATCTAATTTCGTGTATTTTTTTCTTTCCTTAGAAAAATAGCTAATTGATATGACAAAATCAAAAGTAAACCCCAATATATAAAACTTAAAAAAACTCCTAAACCGCTAATTGGTATGATAGAACCAACGATAGGATTAAAAATTAAATCAAGTGCAAAGAAATTTAAAATGGTTTGAATAGCTAGCTTTGCAGACATTTATGAGCCTCCTATCAATTGAATAAAACAAGATCTAGTGCTTCATTCTCATTATCCATTAAATAATTATAACACGATAGCATTCTTACTATTTTACTCAAAATTACTCTATTTCTTATAAATGATTATAATTTAAGTAAATGTTAGAGTATCCAAAAAAATTAATCTTATTTTAATAAGGTTTTCGATACACGTTTTTATATCATTTTATGTATCTATAAATATAAAAAGAATGGAGATTTGAAACTATGTTCAAAAAAATAACTTATTCTACTAAAAAATTAATTGGATCTATATTTGATTTAATTTCTAGTATCGTAATTACTCTATTACCTTAAAACTTTCACCTAAAACAGGGTGTACTAAAATCGAGTTTACTAGTTATAAAGGGTAAAATAATTTTGGATTTAACAAGGTTTTACATACACGACTTTATACAAAATCATGTGTGTAAAAAATATCTACAATTTTCTA
>JANZQE010000081.1:0-28387 GCA_038040705.1 Clostridium sp.
TCTTTTGATGGAACAAGCGCAGGAACAAAAGTTAATAAAGGCGAAGTGATGTTCCCAAGAATAGATGTAGAAGCTAAAATAGAAGAACTTAATAAAATTGTAGAAGAAAGCATGAAGGCAGCACAAAAGCCTACTATGGAGCCGGTAAAAGAGGAAATTACTATAGAAGATTTCGAAAAAATAGATATGAGAGTGGTCAAAGTATTAGAATGCGTTCCAATGAAAAAAACTAAAAAACTTCTTAAGCTAAAAGTAGATTTAGGCGGCGAAATAAGGCAGGTAATTTCAGGAATAGCTGAGCATTATAAGCCAGAAAATTTAGTTGGAAAGTATGTAGTACTCGTAGCTAATTTAAAACCTGTTACTTTGAGAGGAGAATTATCTCAGGGTATGATAATTGCAGCAGCAACAGAGGACGATAAGAAGTTATTTGCAGTAACGGTGCCAAATGAATTACCTACTGGTACAATAGTTAGATAAGTTTATTTTCAAAAGTATGAAGTTCTAGTAAATTATACGTCATACTTTTGTTTATGTAGGATAATTAATACCTAGTCTATTGAATTTTAATGGCCATAGATTTATAATTAGTTGTTATAATTAATATAGATACACGAGGAGGAAAATTCATATGAAATTTATTATAGGTTCCTTAGTTGGAGCTGTTATCGGGTATATAACAAATTGGTTAGCTATAAAAATGCTATTTAAGCCACATAAAGAGGTTAGAATAGGTAAGTTCAAAGTTCCATTTACTCCAGGTGTTATACCAAAGGAAAAGTCTCGGATTGCTAAAAGTGTAGGGGAGTCTATCGGGAAGCATCTTTTGACAAAAGAAACAATTACAAAATCCTTATGCAGTGAAAATATGAATGACCAAGTGCATTCTTGGGTAAAAAGTAAAGTTGTAGAGTTACAAAACAGAGAGATAACAGTAGAAAACGAGTTAAAAGACCTATTAGGCGAAGAATACTCAAAATTTATTGTTAAAACTAACAATAACCTTTCAAAATTACTTATAGATTATATAAATGAAGAAGCTGTTAAAAGTAATATCGTTAAATATGTAAACAGTCAAATAATGCTAGAACTAGGGGCTAAACCAGGAGTTATTTGTGAAAGTGAATTATATAATTCAATAAAAAGTAAAATGGTAAATGTGGCAATAGAGTATAAAGATTCAGAGGGATTTCACATAGGGATTCAAAAAATAATGGAAGAAAAAGTAAGCGAACTAAAGATTCTAGACAAGAATTTCCACGATGTGATACCGAAAGAAATAATAGACAACATAAAAGTACATATATATGCAAAAAAATATGAGATTGCTATGGCAATAAAAAAAATGATGAAAGAAGAAAAAAACAGGCGCAAACTCAGAGAAATTGTAGGAGAGACAATCAGCACTAAGTTAAGCCCAATGATAGCAATGTTTATGAATGCTGATAGCATTAATGATAAGGTTGTAACAGGTATAAATGAATTTTTGGATGATGAAAAAAACCATAATGATATTGCTTCAATTATTAATGACATAATAGATAAACTTATGAATGAATCAATATCTAAAGTGTTTTCAGAACTTTCTAAAGAGGAAACCCTTCTTGGTATAAACCCGCTACTTGATTTATTTAAATCAAAAATTATAGATAAAAAACTTATTATAAACACTTTTGATAAAATTGAAGGTGTAATTAGCAATTACATATCTATTGAAGAAATGCTTGATAAAACAGGTGTAGACTACAAAAATGCAATAAGAGAATTTATAAATAGTAGAATAGTAGCTATTGCAGAAAGTGATTATGTGAAAATAAAGATTGTGGAATTAGTATCACAGATGATTAATAGGTCCTTACAGATAGAGACAAAATCAATTTTTGCGGAAGATGGAAATAAATTATCTGAAGCTATCTCTAAAATAGTTAGAGAGCAATACACTAAATTTGTAGAGAATAACGCTGCCGATGTAATTGAAGTATTAGATGTGGCCAAAATAGTTGAAGATAAAATAAATGAGTTTGATGTAGCTTTTGCTGAGGAGATTATACTAGAAATTGCGAGTAAGGAGCTAAAAGCTATAACTTGGATAGGGGCACTTCTTGGAGCAATTATGGGAATTCTCGCTCCTATATTGGGTTCGCTTTAAAATACTTAGAAATTAAAGAATAGAAAGGATGGCGATTTGTTATGATATTTGATTCACATGCACATTATGATGATGAGACTTTTAATGATGATAGGGATGCTGTAATACATGAGATAAATGATAGTGGGGTAATCGGAGTATTAAATTGTGGTGCATCTATCGAAGGCGCAAGAAAGTCAGTGGAATTGTCGGGTAAATATGATTTTGTATATGCGGCAGTAGGAATACACCCAGAACATGCAGATACTGTTAATGAACAAATGATTAATGAACTTAGGGATTTAGCACAAAATGTAAAGGTTAGAGCCATTGGAGAAATAGGATTAGATTATTATTATGAAGAAAATCCAAGTAGAGCAATTCAAAAGGAGGCATTTAGACTTCAAATGAGGCTTGCGACTGAACTTAAATTGCCTGTTGTTATTCATGATAGGGATGCGCATAGTGATACTTTAGATATATTAAAAGAATTTCCGGAGGTCATAGGAGTAGTTCACTGCTTTTCGGGAAGTGTTGAGTTTGCTAAGGAATGTTTAAAGCTCGGATATTATATAGGATTTACAGGTGTTATAACCTTTAAAAATGCAAAGAAAATAGTAGAGGTTGCAAGAACAGTGCCCCTGGATAGGATACTAGTGGAAACAGATTGTCCATACATGGCACCAACGCCATACAGAGGAAAAAGAAATAAGTCTGATTATATTAAGTACATAATAGAAAAAATATCTGAAATTAAGGAAAGGTCTATAGAAGAAATTGAAGAGATAACAGTTTTCAATGCAAAACAATTGCTAAAGATAAAATAATAGTGTACAATGGTCATTAAATGAAATTATAGTAAAATTTACAATTTAATAATGGTTATTAAAAGTAGATTTTATACATATAATTTTAATGAAAAATATTATTTTGCTAATTCACCCTTGAAAGACATAATTAGCTAAAATTTATTTTGAAATTATAATTTCATATTATAATTATATGCATAGTGATGCATTGACAGTAAAACTGAGAGAAATGGGTTCGGAATTTGACACATTAATTGCTTTAAGGTATAATACCCAAGTACTCTTGTCCAAGGGAGGGAATTATGAAAATGAAAAATGTGAAAAATGATTTTAAGAGCTGTTTTTCAAATGGTCCTAAGACATTCTTTGTAGTAATGCTAGTATTAACATGCATTACAGCCACCATATTTAATATGAAAAAAGCTATATCGATTGTTGTTGATGGTAAATCTATAGAAGTTATAACACTTAAAAGTGATGTAACCCAAATACTAAAAACTAACAATATAGCATTAGGGGCGAAAGACCAAATAACAGTTAGTCTAGACAGTAAAGTAAAAGATGGAGACAAAATATATATAAAAAAAGCTGTAGGTGTTAAATTATTAGTTGATGGAAAAAATTTAAATGTTAAAACTGCTGAAGGTACAGTAGAAGATATGCTAAAAGCAGAAAAAATTGTATTAAGTGTCGAAGACAAGATTACCCCATCAAAAAGTACTTTGCTAAAATCGGGATTACAGGTGCAAATAACAAGAGTAAAAACTGAAATCCTTGAAGAAACTAAAGCAATAGAATTTGCAACTGAAATTAAGAAAACTAGTGAGCTAAATAAAGGTATGAAAAAAGTAGTACAAAAAGGACAAGCGGGTCAAAAACTTCTTACTTCAGCTATTGTGTATGAAAATGGCAAAGAAGCATCTAGGAAATTAGTAAGTGAAGAACTTAAATCAAATCCAGTTAAAGAAATAATCGAACTCGGAACAACTAGTGTATATAAACCATCACGTGGAGGTGAGATTAGTTATACTGATAAATTAAGAGTCAGGGCAACAGCGTATAATGCTGATTTTCAGTCTACGGGTAAAAGTCCCGGTGATCCTGGCTTTGGTATAACTTCCACTGGAGTGAAGGCAAAAAGAAACCCTAGTGGTTTTAGTACGGTAGCGGTAGACCCTAGGATTATTCCTCTTGGAACGAAGATTTATGTAGAGGGATATGGATACGCCATTGCAGAAGATATAGGTGGAGCTATAAAAGGCAATAGAATAGATCTATATTACAATACCCGAAATGAAAGTATGAATTGGGGTTCTCGAAGTGTAAATATTTATTTCTTAAAATAGGAGCTTAAGCTCCTTTTTTTTTCTTTAGAATTCTCAATTAGGAAAAAAAATGATATTATGTATATAGTAATTAAAAAAAATAATAAGAAGCATATAATTAGAAAATACTACACACAAAAGAGCGATTAGGAGGACATTATGATTAAAGAAGTAATAGTGGTTGAAGGAAGAGATGATATTACAGCAATAAAGAGAGCTGTAGAGGCAGAACTCATTTCGGTAGGTGGATTTGGAATTAACGAGAAGATAATTAATAAAATAAGAGAGGCTCAAAAGCGAAATGGAGTAATAATCTTTACAGATCCAGACTTTGCTGGAGAGAAAATAAGAAGAATTATTACCAAAAGAGTGCCTAATGTAAAGCATGCATACATATCTCAAAAGGATGGCACAAAAGGTACAAATATAGGGGTTGAAAATGCATCACCTGAAACGATAATAAGAGCCCTTGAAACTGCAAAATTTGAAGTTCAAGATAAAAGAAAAGAGTTTAATATAGGCGATATGATATTTTTTAAGTTAACAGGGGATAGTAGAGCGAAAGAACGTCGAGATGCATTAGGAAATGAGCTAGGTATAGGTTATGGCAACTGCGCGCAATTAATAACTAGACTTAATAACTACGGTATCATAAAAGAAGAATTTATAGAGGCACTTAAAAAAATAGAAAAGGAGATGAACTATGGAAAACTTAACGATTAGTGAGGTTGCAAGGAAATATGATTTTAAGTTTAAAAAAGGACTTGGTCAAAATTTCTTAATTGATGACTCAGTTCTAGAAGATGTTGTAGATGGAGCGGATGTTAATAATGAGGATTTTATTATTGAAATCGGGCCGGGGTTTGGAACTTTAACTAGAGCACTTTTAAAAAGAGCAAAAAAAGTTTGTGCAATAGAACTAGATGAAAAACTTTTTCCGATTTTAGAAGAAGAACTTAAAGAGTTTGATAACTTTGAACTTATTCATAAGGATGCACTAAAAGTAGATTTTAATGAATTAATGGCAAATGAAAAATCCGTAAAGCTTGTAGCTAATTTGCCATATTATCTTACAACTCCAATAATTGTAAATTTACTCACGAAGGGTTATAACTTTAAATCACTAACTATAATGATACAAAAGGAAGTTGGGGTAAGAATTGATTCTGAGCCAGATTGCAAGGCTTATGGGGCATTTTCCATATTAGTTCAATACTACTGTAATACGAAAATAATAAGACTCGTGCCACCATCAGCATTTTTGCCGCAGCCTAAGGTAGAATCTATTGTTATTAGATTGGATAAATTAGAGGAACCTAAAGTTAAGGTTAAAGATGAAGCATTATTCTTTTCTATAGTTAGGCAATCTTTTAATATGAGAAGGAAAACACTATGGAATGGTGTTAAAAACATGGGCGTTAGTAAAGAGGATTTAGAAAAATGTTTTGAAAGAGCAAACATTGATCCAAAGAGAAGAGGGGAAACTCTATCACTTCAAGAATTCGCTACACTTTCAGACGAAATAGGTCTTGTAAAATAAATTTCCAGATGTGTTCATTTTTTATTGTTTCTTTCATATATTATAATGAATAAGTTTTATATGGAGGGAAAAGAAGGTGACACCTAAAAAAAATTATAGTAGGTACTTTATTATATTACAAGAAGATGAGAAAGGGTATTCTTTAGACTCTGAAAAAATTCCGTCAGGTTATGCTAAGCTTGAAATGAAAAACAATAAATGTAAGGTTTCATACTATGTGCAAAACCTAAAGAAAGAAAAACAACCTTACTACATGGTTTTAATATGTGGTAAAAAAGATGTAAATAAAATTATAAAACTGGGTAAATTGAACATAGACGATTATGGTAGGGTAGATATTTCACATGAATATGATGCAGAAAACATGGCAGACACTGGTATTTCTGCTGATAAGATTATTGGGGCTGCAATTGTGAAATTTCTAGATAATAATGTAGTCTCTATAATGAGTGGATTTTCAACAACAGATAAACCAAATGAATGGAGAAATTATAAGTTAGCAGATTTGAACAAGGAAAAGGAAGAAACAAGAACAGAGAGTATAGTTAACGAGTTTGATGAATATGAGCAAGACATTGAATCAATTAAAGTTAAAATGGATGAAACTGTTGATGAAAAAGTCCAGAATGATGGAGTTGAAAGGGTCAAAGATGAAGAAGGAGATACTATTCAAGTACTTCTTGTTGAAAACGTTGAAAAAGATAAGGGTATTGAAAATTTAGATGGCGTAGAACAAGAAATAGAAGTTAATAAAATTGAAGATGATCATGATGTGGATAGGCATAAGAAAAAGAAACAAGAGAAAGAAGAAAAGTGTAAAGATAAAGATGAATATCCAAAGGGTGCTATGGGAGATTTCTTTAAAGCAGTAGCAAAAGATTTTGAGGAAGTAACTGATTTTTCTAAGGAAATCAAATGGTGCAAGTGGTATAAGGTACCTGTGAATAACTTAGAAAACATGTATGATTTTAGTGATTATAATAAATATACAATAGCATATTATCCTATGATTTATTACTATCCATATATTAGAAACCATAAATCCTTTATGTTAGGTTACAAATGTGATGCTAGTGGAAAAATGAAATATATTGTTTATGGAATACCTGGAAGCAAAGCTAAAGCGCATCAACCTTGTGGAGGAAAAACTGGGTTTGTTACTTGGATCCAAGATAAAAATAGTGATGTAATGGGACATTGGCTTATGTTTTATGATCCCAAAAAATCTACAATTGTTGTCCCTTTAAAGAAATAATATTTATGAAATTAAATGCGCAACTATATAGTTTAGTTGCGTATTTAATTTTTTGATAATTTACTAATATATAACATATAGTATATTAATATTAATATATGTGGAGGGGTACGCTTACGATTATATTTATAAACAGAAGGAAACTAGGAATCACAGTAATATTATTAGGACTTATGATTACACTTATGGGGATATCAAAACAATTTGATGATAAGCTAAAAACTACTATTCTCGTAGAGAATAATATTAACTTATTGGATGATTATAACGCTTTAAACGGAAAAATAAGTTATAAATTACCGGAAGGATGGACAACAAGAGAAAAAAAGCTTCCTGGTGATGAAATTATTTATCATAATGATTTCCAATCATCGGATGCAGTAATTCATGGGTTTGTAGAAGTGTGGAATAGTAAGGAAGATTTAAAAATATTCTTAGAGAATAGTAAAAAAATATCTGAGGGTCAAAATGCAATTAAAAATTATAAAATGGATAGCATTATTATAAATGGTAAAAAAACATACTTAGTTCATTATTTAATAAATGTAACTGATAATAATTGGTACAAAGCCTATGAATATTTCATTGATGATAAGGACCAATTCTACAGATTTTCATTTTTCACAAGAGAAGTTAATTTTAAAGAAGCGTATGGTGCTATTTTTGAAAGCATAATAGAAACTTTTAAAATCAATTAAAGTTGCTTAAAGATTCTTTGTGTATTATAATTTATTTGATTGCATTCTCAAAAAAAAGTGGCAAGAGAACAACACACAATTTTTAATTATTTATGAGAGTGGCAAGGAGGATAACAAATGCATAAAAATAAGAACAAATTCGTTATCGTTTTGTTTAGCCTTATAGCTGCATTTATGTTTACAGGATGTGAAAGTTTTGATAATATCAAAGTAAAGCTAGGGATAAAAAATAATGATTTTGAGTACATTAAGCAGGGAAGAATTAAAAAGATAATAATTCAAAGCACTAGAGATAAAAGCTTTAAGTTTGTAGTTACGGATGAAATAGCTATAAAAGATATGTATGAAATTTTGTCATCATCTAAAGAGGTTACTGAAAAGTCAACTTTAGAGTCAGATTATATATTTGAAATGTATGAGGGTGTAGAGAAAGTCCACCAGTTCAACTATATAGCGGGTCTTGATAAAAAAGATGGAGCTAACTTATACAGTGAAGACAAAAGCTATATTGTATCTAAGAGAATTGATAATGATATTATACAAAATTTTTGGAATATTAGAAAGCCTATAGATTTTAAAACAGTATATTATGATTCGATTTTAAAGGTATTTGATAATTATTTTAAAGAAGAGGTTAAGAATAAAAAAATATTGCTTGATATAAGTGAAGATGTAGAAGCATCTAAATTTATATTATCAACCGATTTAGAGACCTTTAAAAGCAAGCTACTTGGCGATTTCAATACACAGTTAGCAAAAGATAACAAAGCAGGGGCAGATGTGTTAATAAAGGTTAAAACAGAAGGATATAAATCTACTATATATAAATCCACAATGACAATTACAAGTTCAGCAGATGAGAAGGAAAAGATGTATTATATAGTGGCTAATTATGATAGTGATTGGAATATTGAAATTTTTGAAGATAAAAAACCTGAAGAATTCTGATGATATATTACAAAAACAAAAAAACAGTATGCCAATATTAAAGTGGATACTGTTTTTTGTATTTAAATATATTAAAAAAAATCTTCCATTTTATCATTTCGCAGGTTAGTAAAAGTACCAAGGTTTATATCAACTGAATCCCCTATTTTTGATTTTTTAGGTAAATGAGAAATACTTATATCCATAGTAGTTCCATCTGAAAAATTTATAAAAGCATCCGTATTGTTCATATCTATTATCTTTCCAAACATCATAAAACATCCTTTCATTAAATATAAAATATCCTTTGTATAGTTTTAGCAAAGAACATTATTATATTCAGAGAATTATTAATGTTTTTATAAAAAATATAAATTTGTTAGGTTTTAGATAGGATCATACATAAATAAAAAACCACCTATCACAACGTGATAGGTGGTTTATCTATAACTTAATTATATTATAGAATGCTATAGATTTTAAATTATGCTTTAGTAACGTTAGAAGCTTGTGGTCCTCTAGCGCCAGTAGTTATTTCGAATTGAACTTGTTGGCCTTCTTCTAAAGATTTATATCCGTCTCCTTCAATAGCTGAAAAATGTACAAATACGTCCTCTTCTCCTTCTACGGATAAAAAACCAAACCCTTTTTCTGAATTAAACCATTTAACTATACCTGTTTTCATATAACTTTCCTCCTGAATAAAAAAATTTGTAACATATGTAACCTATGTAACCTACTATTATAATACTACACTTTAGTAGTTTTTTAAATAGATATGCGAAAAAATAATATTATTAGTGCTTTAACGTTAATTTTTCAGCAGTTTACTTATGTCGTAAATATAGTTTGGCTTTTTATATTTATTTTATACTAGCATCTTAAAAAAAACATATAGAAGTAAATTTAAAATTGATATTAACTTTTTGCTAGAGTATAATGTATAAAGCACAACATATTGTGTTGGAAGGGTGAAAATATGCTACATGTTGTAAAAAGGGATGGACGAGAGGTTAAGTTTGACTCCATAAAAATCACAAATGCTATAAAGGGTGCTAGGGATGAGATAGCTTTTAATTTAAAAGAAAGTGAAGTTATAGAGCTAACTCATACGGTAATAGAAAGAATTGAGGGTTTGCACTCGCAAAAGCTGTCTGTGGAAGAAATACAAAATATTGTTGAAGATGCACTACTCCAAAATGGTCATAAGCCAATTGGGATAGCTTTTTCTAATTATAGGCGTGAACGTAACAAAATTAGAGAAATAAAATCAGACCTTATGAAATCTATAGAAAAAATAGGAGTAGAGACAGACAGAGACAATGCAAATGTTGGAAATAATTTTAGTTCTAAGTTACTTAGAATTGCTAGTGAATCTAATAAGTGGCATAATTTATCTATGATGCCTAAGCATTTAGCAAAAGCACATGAAAATGGAGATGTATACTACCATGATTTAGATAGTTACAATTTAACTGTGAATTGTTTACATATACCAACTAGAGAAGTTCTAGAAAGAGGATTTAATACAGGCTACGGATATATAAGAAAAGCAAAACGGATAGAGTCAGCAGCGGAGCTCTCATGTATTTTGCTTCAATCAACGCAGAATGATATGTTTGGGGGCCAGGCGCATCCGAATTTCGACAATGATATGGCAGCGTTTATAGAATATACAAGGCAAGAAATTAGACAAGAACTAAAAGAGCTTGGTGTTGATGAAAACAAAATTTACGAGTTTGCGGAGCAAAAATTAAGACGAGCTATAGAACAATCTATGCAGGGAGTAGTATATAATTTAAACACGATGCATAGTAGAGCAGGTTCGCAAGTACCTTTTAGCTCAATGAATATTGGAATACCAGAATCTAAAGATGCTGCCCTTGTATGCGAAATATTTTTAATTGAATATGAGAAAGGTCTTGGAAAAGGTGAACAACCTGTATTCCCAAATATAATTTTTAGAGTTAAACAAGGAGTCAATAGAGATAAATGTGATCCGTATCACTATTTATACAAACTCGCTTGCCGAGTTGCTAGCAAGAGAATGAATCCGACTTTTATGAGTTTAGATGCGGATTTTAATAAATTTTACTATGACATGGGAATTACACCAGCTACAATGGGATGCCGTACATACGTTTGTTCGAATGTAAATGGAGAAGCTGGAACTAAAGGGAGAGGGAATATTGCACCGGTGACTATAAATCTGCCTAGACTAGGAATATTAGCTAAAGGGGATATGGACAAGTTTTATAAATTATTACAGGTTAAATTAGAACTTGTTAGAGAGGCACTTATGCATAGATATGATGTGTTAAAAAAGCTGAGGGTTAAAGATTTGCCCTTTGTAGTAGGTCAAGGGCTTATGTTAGGTAGTGAGGGGTTAACACAAAACGATTCAATAGAACCTATCTTAAAAAACGGATCATGGGGCATAGGTTTTATAGGCCTTGCTGAAACATTAGCAGCATTAACTGGAAAGCATCATGGAGAATGCATAGATTCTAGAAAATTGGGTGTTGAAATAATATCCTATATTAGAATGTATGCTGATCAGTTAACTGAGGAAACTAAGCTTAACTGGAGCACTTATGCTACACCTGCTGAAGGGTTAAGTGGTAAGTTTATACTTCAAGACAAGGCAGTGTTTGGAGAAATAAAAGGAGTTACAGATAAAGAATACTATACGAATAGCTATCATGTTCCAGTGGGATATGAAATTTCCATTAAGGGAAAAATAGATATTGAAGCACCTTATCACAAATTATGCAATGGTGGACATATTAGTTATATAGAACTTGATGATTATCCAACTGGAGAAATTATAATGGATATATTAGATTATGCATATAAGGAAACCAACATTAGTTATATGGGCATAAATTTTCATATAAGATATTGTAAAGACTGCGGAACATATCTTCAAAGTGGAGTTCAAAAATGTACTAAATGTGGGAGTCATAATATACAAGGAATTTCAAGGGTAACAGGCTACTTAAGCCTAGATGAGAGATTTGGTGGTGGAAAAACAGCAGAGCGGGCAGACAGAATATCTCACACTGAAAGCCACAAAGTGGTTTATTAAGTGGAACTTCAAATAGGCGGATTTTTACATAATTCCTTAGTTAATGGAGACGGAATCAGATCTGTAGTCTTTGTTTCCGGGTGCATCCATAACTGTGTGGGTTGCCAAAATGAGGATATGCAAGACTTTAATTATGGTGATGCTGTTTTAATAGACGATATTATGTTGAAAGTATCGGGTAATATGCCTATAATAAAAGGAATCACCTTATCAGGGGGAGAACCATTTGAGAGCGCAACGAATTTATCAAAATTGTCAGAAAGAGTGAAAGACCTAGGATTGAATATTTGGTGTTATAGTGGCTACACTTATGATGAGATAATAAATAGTGGAGATAAGGATAAACTAAGAATGTTAAACTTTATAGACGTACTTATTGATGGCAAATTTAATGAATCACTAATGGAAGGGGCCGGTAAATATACGGGGTCCTCCAATCAAAGAATTATTGATGTACAGAAAAGTATTTTAGAAAATAAAATCATACTATGGGTTAAATAAGATATGGCAGGGTGTTATACACCTTGTACACGAGATATAATAAGGAGAAATGAACACAATGGGAAAATTGAAAAATGGATATGTTCAAATATATACAGGGAATGGTAAGGGCAAAACTACTGCAGCTGTAGGTCTAGCAGTACGCGGCGCAGGGAATGGATACAATGTAATTATGGTTCAGTTTTTAAAAGGAAGTAAAACTGGCGAAATTGAAAGTGCTAAAAAATTGGCTCCCTTTTTTAATATATTTAGATTTGAGAAAAAAAGAGGATTCTTTTGGACATTAAATGATGAGGAAAAAGTTGAATTAAGAGAGGAAGTTCAAAAGGGATATGAATTTTGCATGAAAGCGTTAAAGGAAGAAAAATGCGATATACTTATCATGGATGAAGTAATGGGAGCGCTAAGCAATAAGCTAATTAGTGAGGAGCAATTAATAGAATTAATAGATCAAAAACCAAGTAACATAGAATTAGTTTTAACAGGAAGAAATGTACCTAAAGCTATATTAGATAAAGCAAACCTTGTAACTGAAATGAAGGACATAAAGCATTATTTTAATGAAGGAGTTTCATCTAGAGAAGGTATAGAATTTTAATTGAAAGTTAAATAAGCATAGTTTATATTTATAAGGAGGCTTCCACTTAAATGGAGGCCCTCTTTTTTAGATATAATTTAATATCTTCACAGACATTGACTCTTTTATTTCACCATTAATTACTAAAGTATTGCTACCTATTTTTGAGGCATTTTTCATGTGCATAAGGAATGGTTCCACCCCATCTAAAGGAAAAGATACAAGTGAAGTTTTATAGTGCATAGGTATAACTATTTTGGGATTTATTTTTGTAGTAATTTCGAAGGCCTGCTTTGCATCAATCGTATAATTACTACCCACCGGAATAAACAATATATCTACATTCCCAATAGCGTCTAGATCATCATCTGAGAGAATGTGACCTAAATCTCCTAAGTGACATATGCTATACTCATCCATTCTAAAAGTGAATATTATGTTATCGCCTCGTTTTAAACCATTATCCCTATCATGAAAAGAAGGAGTTCCTTTTATATGTATATCATTAACATAGAACATCCCAATCTTGTCTATTATTTTATAATCACCTTTTATTTCCTTAGAATAATTATGATCAAAATGTTGATGGCTTATAGTTACAATATCTGCATTACCTTTGTATGTCTCATAGCCTAAAGTAGGATCAAATGGATCAGTTAAAAGCTTCCTACCTATTGAATCTTCTAAAATAAAACATGATTGACCAAGCCAAGTTATTTTCATGTTAACTCTCCTTTTAATGTTGTTGTTTATTATTTAATTATGGCCTATTTCGTAGATAAATACACCGTTATAAAAGTAAATTTATTGAGTTTCAATGTAATTTTTAAATATATTAAAAAAATTTTTAAAAATCATGGAGATGTCAATAAATATATAGTATAATAAACTCATGATTAATACCAAAATTTACATTCATACTTAAAATTATCTAAATAACGATATAAATAAGTATGATAAATAAAATGACTTAGGAGGGGTTATGTGAAAAGTATCTTTAAAGCAATTATATTTACAATTTTAACTGTTGCACTCAGTGTACCTATGCAAAAAACAGTTAAGGCAAGCACATACACAGATATGGGGACTAAAAGTAATGTGGCAGTTAGTAAAGCATGGACGGTGAATTTCAATAAAAATTTAAATCCAGCTACAGTTAACAGCGCAAATATTGTTGTTATTGGAACTAATAATACTTACATTGACATTAGTGTAAGTCTAGTTAATAATAACAAAAGTATAATGGTAAAACCTTTAAAAAATTATGAACCTAATACGACATATACTTTAATAGTTACACAAAAGGTTAAGTGTGACGATGGAACCTATCTTCCTAAAGAAGTTAGAATGAATTTTACTACAGTTGATACAGGGACAAGCTATAAAATTGTTTTAGATGCAGGTCATGGGGGAAGTGACCCAGGAGCTGTAGGTCCAACCGGAGTTAAAGAAAAAAATGTAGAATTAGCAATTACTTTAAAAGTAGGGAATATATTAGTTAAGAATGGTGTTGAAACCATATATACTAGAAAGACTGATACTACATTAAGCCTTCAGGAAAGAACTGTTATTTCTAATAAAGAAAACCCAGATTATTTTTTAAGTATTCATGCTAATGCATTTACAAGTCCAGCGGCGAGCGGTGTTGAGACTTGGTATTTTGCAGGAAGTGCAGATGGACGAAAGCTGGCGGAGGCTGTCCAAGCTGAATTAATTAAAGAAACTGGAAAATACGATAGAGGTCTTAAAACTTCTTCAGGTTTTTATGTTTTAAAGAACACAAATTCTGCAGCTATATTGGTAGAAACATCATTCATTTCTAATCCAGTAGAAGAAATCCTATTGAATTCAGATGCTTACCAAAATAAATTGGCTAAAGCAATTTCAACGGGGATTCTTAAGTGTTTAGGAAAAACCAATATAGTATATTAATAATTTGAATTGTTAAAATTACAATGAAAAATCACCTCCATAGTATTTTACTGTGGAGGTGATTTTTTTATAGCTTACTAGATATTATTTAAATATCTAGTAGATTCTTTTTATAGTTTACATAATAAAGTCTAAGAGCTTCCATTTGAACATCTAATTCTATTTGTAATTTAGAAAGTTCTTCGAAGTTCTCAGTTTTCGAAGCTTCTTTTATTTTAGTAAATAGACTGGTCTTAGAATAAGTGTCTTTCATAAGAGAATGTCTTAAATCATTAATTTTTTTCCAATTATCTAAATCTAAATCCAAAGCAGTATCTGGAGTATGAATCATTTTAGAACGCCTAATTTCCGATGCATAATCATTAAGTATTCTGTTATTTATTTCTGTAATCCATCTAGTCTCCGTTGCCATTTTAAAGCTGTTTAGTAGGCTTTCGGTAAATACATCACAAACTTTAAGTACTTCAAGTTTATCGGGGTATTCATCAAATCCAAGAAGATTTTCGTAAATAGTTTTAGGAGCTTTTCCAAAATATTCTGCGCGTTCATCCTCTGTATAGAACTCAAACACATCTTCTTCACTTCTGTAAGCTCTATGTTTTTCTAAATAATCGCTGTCATCTCCTGGTGCTTTAGATAATTCACTTAAAAGGTCATCTTCACTTTTATTGTTTTTGATAGCGTAGGTAAGACCATCTAGAATTCCCATATATATAGCAGCCATAGTTATATAGCAATTAGTATGTGGGTTTGGAGCTCTAAGCTCAAATCTTGTAGCAAGAGGATTATCAAGGTCTCTTATTAGGGCTAGAAGTATAGATCTATTTCTTGATGGAACATCTACGCTATGCCCAAGAGAAGTTACTATGCAAACAGGAGCCTCGAAACCAGGTTTTAATCTTCTTAAGGAATCATTTGTTGGAGAAACAAAAGGATTTATTACTTCGTAATTTTTTAGAATACCCATTGCAGCGGCGTAACCTATATTGCTTAAAAAATGTTTTTTATTTGCAGTAAATAAGTTAACTCTCTTACCACTTTTTAATTTTACGGCTACTCCAATATGAGTATGTTCACCACTTCCGGCTACATCATGCACTGGTTTCGCTAAAAAGATAGCATCTAAACTGTTACGTCTAAAGGTTTCTTTTACTAAATTTCTTATAAACAGCTCATTATCGGCAGATTGAAGAGCATCAGAAAATTTCCAATCTATCTCAAGCTGTTCCATAATATGAGTAAGTGAACCAGTTTCGCCTATTTTAGCTTTTACACCACCAACTTCTTTATGTCCCATCTCAGGCTCGAAACCATACTTGCCCATTAAAAGAAGCGATTGTTCCATGGCAGTTCTAACACTTCCTTTAAGTCTACTCCAGTATTGTTCTTTAAGTACTTGAGAGGTAGACAGTTCTTCAATGTGAGCTCTATCATTAGGTGTTTTTACCCAAAATTCTAGCTCGGTAGCAGAAGTAAGCATAATTTCATCAATATCTTCATATTCAAAATCAAAGGAAGCTAAAGCAGAAGGGTATTTTTTAAATAGATCATTTAGATTTGTTTTGAAACATTCAACGGATTTCTTTAAGATAGATCTTGAATCCACTGGAATATCATTATGTAACAGAAAACATGGGATTTTTAAAGTTCCTATAGGTAATTCTGTTTCAGGGTCAATATTTTCATAATTATAATCAATGAACCAGTTGCAGTCGAGATCCGCTAGCATATCTGTTTTAGCATTGTTTAAAGTTGCGATTCCGGGCAATACTACAGAAGAACCGTCAGTTTGAATAGCTCCTTTAGAGAAAGCGTTAATATCATCTAAAAATACTTTCATTGGAATTCTTTCATCGGTATCATTTCCAGATAAATCAATACCCACTAGGGAGACAAATTTCACCTCGGTGTGGGCAAGTAAAATCTCTTTTATATCTTTTTCAAGATGTTTTTCTTTAGGAATTACATAAATTAAATTTTTCAAAATATTAGTCCTCCTTCAAATATATATTTAATGTTAGAAGCCGCAGAGGCGACTACGTTAGCGTTTTTAAAAATAAAGTATGGCTTTTAAATGTAAAAGTAATTGTTTATTATAAATAATCTGATTTTAGTGCAAAAATGAAAGTTTGTCAATATAAAATCTCATTAACTAGAATTATTTCCACGAAAACAGTAATGTTTTGCAAGATGAAAAAATATAACTTCATTTTTGTAAACGGTTGCTATGGTTGTTTATATTTTGATGTATCGCAAATATAATGTTTATTAAAAAAACATTATATCATATTATTGTAGTACATATATATATATGTTTTTACTTCATTATAAGAACTGTAAATAACAAAAAAAATTGACAATAAAAATTCAATATAATATAATGATAAAAAGTGCATATTAATTATCACAAGTGAAAAGCTTTGATTAGGAAAAGTACACAAACAGGTAACTTACAGAGAGTGGGGTATGCTTAGAACCCATAGTGAAGGTTTGAAGAAAATCACCTAGGAGCTGAAGGGCTGAAAATTTAGTAAGCTTATCCGTATTTCTGCGTTAAAGGATAAAGTATGATCGTACTTTAGTTTGTATTTATGGTATAGGTGGCATAACGAATTTTACTTCGTCCTATTTAGGGTGAGGTTTTTTTATATTTAAATGGAATATTGAAAGGAGTTTTATTATGTACAAAAAAAATGATTCTTCTAAAAGCTTTATGGATATGGAAAAAGACATACTTAAGCTTTGGAAAGAAAAAGATATTATTCAAAAGAATTTTGATTTAAATGATGGTGGAGAGAACTTTACTTTTTATGACGGACCTCCAACAGCCAATGGAAAACCTCATATTGGACACGTTTTAACAAGGGTTATGAAGGATTTAATCCCTAGATATAAGGTAATGAAGGGATATAAAGTTCCTAGAAAAGCGGGTTGGGATACTCATGGACTTCCAGTAGAGCTTGAAATAGAAAAGAAACTTGGGATTTCCGGTAAGCCTGGAATAGAGGCTTATGGTGTAGAAAAATTCGTAACAGAATGTAAAGACAGCGTTTTTAGCTATGTTAGTATGTGGAGAGATATGTCTGAGAGAGTAGGATACTGGATAGATATGGATAATCCGTATGTGACTTATCATAATGATTACATAGAATCAGTTTGGTGGGCATTAAAACAAATGTGGGATAAGGACTTATTGTACAAAGGCCATAAGGTAATGCCATATTGCCCAAGATGCGGAACTTCACTATCTTCTCATGAAGTAGCTCAAGGATATAAGGATGTAAAAGAAGCTTCAGCTTATGTGAAATACAAAATAAAAGATGAAGAAAAATATTTACTTGTTTGGACTACAACGCCGTGGACACTTCCAAGTAACGTAGCACTTGCAGTAAATCAAAAATATGATTATGTTGAAGTAACCCAGGAAGATGAACATTTAATACTTTCAAGAGAGTTACTCGGTAAACTAGAGGGAGAGTACGAAGTTGTACGCGAATTTAAAGGTAAAGAACTTTTAGGAGTAGAATATGAGCAAATGTTTAAGTTCTATACTCCAGAGGAAAAAGCCTTTTATATAGTTCACGGAGACTTTGTAACTTTAACAGATGGTACTGGTATAGTACATATCGCTCCGGCTTATGGTGAAGATGATAATATGCTTGGTAAGCAAAATAATTTACCACTTATTAATCTAGTTGATGTAGAAGGTAAATTTATAGATTGTGTTACTCCATGGAAGGGCATTTTTGTTAAAGATGCTGATGCCAAGATACTAGAGTATCTTAAAGAAAATAATGTTTTATATAAATCAGAGAAATTTACACATTCATATCCACACTGCTGGAGATGCGATACACCACTTTTGTATTACCCAAGAGAAAGTTGGTTTGTAAGAATGTCTTCAGTAAGGGATAAACTATTAGAAAATAACAATAAAATAAATTGGATGCCAGATAACACAAGAACCGGGAGAATGGGTAAATTCCTTGAAGGCGTTATAGACTGGAGCATAAGTAGAACTAGATACTGGGGAACTCCACTTCCAATATGGGAATGTGAATGCGGCCATCGTGAAATGATAGGAAGTATAGCGGAGCTTAATGAAAAGGGAATTGATGTGCCAGAAGGAATAGAACTTCATAAACCATTTATAGATAATGTGCATCTTAAATGTCCACAATGTGGTAAATCTATGGCTAGAGTAGAAGAAGTTATAGATTGTTGGTTTGATTCAGGATCTATGCCATTTGCACAACATCACTATCCTTTTGAAAATAAAGAATTGTTTGAAGCAAATTTTCCAGCTCAATTTATTTCAGAGGCTGTAGATCAAACAAGAGGATGGTTCTATACATTACTTGCAATATCAACTACAGTATTTGACACAAACCCATTTGAAAACTGTATAGTACTCGGACATGTGTTAGATAAAGATGGACTAAAAATGTCTAAGCATAAAGGTAATGTTTTAAGTCCATTTACTGTGCTTGACAATCAAGGAGCAGACGCTCTGAGATGGTATTTCTATACTGCAAGTGCGCCATGGCTTCCTTCAAGATTTTATGAGGCTGCAGTTATTGACGCACAAAGAAAATTCATAGGAACACTTTGGAATGTATACTCATTCTACATTCTATATGCTGAATTAGATAACTTTGATCCTACTAAATATGAGAACTTTAAATCTGAGAATATTATGGACAAATGGATGATGTCAAAATTAAATTCACTAGTTAAAAATACAGATAACCATTTAGAAAATTATAGAATAACTCAAGGAGCGCTTGAACTTGAAGCCTTTGTTGATGAGCTTTCTAACTGGTATGTAAGACGTAATAGAGCAAGATACTGGGTAGAGTCCCTTACAGATGATAAAATTGGTGCTTATATGACGTTGCATAGAGTTATAGTAACATTTGCTAAACTGTCTGCTCCATTTATACCATTTGTAACAGAAGAGTTATATCAAAATTTAGTGGTGGCATTTGATAAAAAGGCGCCAGAGAGTATTCATTTGTGCTCTTTCCCTAAATATAATGAAGACCAAGTGGACACGGAATTAGAGGATGAAATGGATAAAGCATATAAGACGGTTAAACTAGGAAGAAGTGCAAGAAATGCTGCAAATATAAAAAACAGACAGCCACTTGCTAAAATGCTAGTTAGTCTAGGAACTCTTCCAGAATATTATGGAGATATAGTAAAAGAAGAACTTAATATTAAAGAAGTAGAGCTAGGAGCCGATCTTTCTAAATATGTTAAATTTGAAATAAAACCAAACCTACCAGTGCTAGGTAAACCATATGGTAAATTAATACCTGGTATCAGAAAAGCTATAGGGGCGATGAACCAAATGGAGCTTGCTCAGACTATAAATAAGGGCAACGTAGTTACTATAAATGTAGGTGGAACAGAAATAGAACTCAACAGCGAAAGATTACTTGTTACAATGCAAGGACTTTCTGGCTATGCATTTGCTGGGGAGGGTGAGATGGGAGTAGTATTAGATACTAACATCACCCAGGAACTTAAAGAAGAAGGAAACGTGCGTGAGATCTTAAGTAAGATTCAAAATATGAGAAAAGACAGTGGCTTTGAAGTTGCAGATAAAATTAAAATCTACGTATCAGGAAATGAAATGCTTCAAAATATAATTTTGAAGTTTGAAGATCAAATTAAACGAGATACTTTAGCTGTAGAAGTTCTATACAACGCCAAGAGAGAACACAGTGAAGTTAAGGTAAATGGCGAAGAATTAGGATTAGATTTAGAAAAAGTATAATCATAATCATTTTTGAAAGTATGTGACAATTGTCACATACTTTCTTTTTAAGATAACAATTTGTGGACATTGTTGTAAAAATTATTTTATTTGGTATACTAAAATTATAGAAGAGTTTAAAATAATATTAAAACTTGAAAAAAATTGTTTTTATAAGTATAATGGTAAGATAAGAAAATACTAGGAGTTGAGAGATATGGCTGCTTCAATAAAAGATGTAGCAAGGGAAGCGGGAGTTTCTATTGCAACAGTATCTAGGGTTTTAAATAACATAGATGTTGTAAATGAAGATACTAAGAAGAAAGTAAAAGACGCTATAAAAAAATTGTCGTATAGACCTAATATAGTTGCCAGAAGTTTAAAAACACAGAAATCTAGCACAATAGGTATAATTATACCGGATATATCTAACCAGTTTTATCCTGAAATCGTCAGGGGTTGTGAGGATGTAGCTAATATTTATAATTATAATATTATGCTTTGTAATGCAGATTTAGATGTAGATAAAGAAATGGAAGCTTTAAGGATTCTTAAAGAGAAGATGATAGATGGAGTTATATATATGAGTAATTCCATAGAAAATAATGTTGTAAGTTTAATTAAGGACCTAGAAATGCCAATAGTTCTTGTAGAAACTACAGATACTGATGGTATATTCCCTAGTGTCTCAATTGACAATGTAATGGCAGCAAGTGATGGAGTGAAATATTTAGCAAATAAGGGTAACAAAAATATTGCATATATAGGAACCACTACAGAAAAAATCAATGCACAATCTAGAAGATACATAGGCTACAAAAAAGCATTAGAGGAACTGGAAATAAAATTTAATCAAGACCTAGTTTATTGTGGTGGAGGTAAGGCTAGAGATGGATACGTAGGAATTAATGCTATATTAGATAAGGGTGTAAAGGTAGACGCAGTATTCTGTGTTAGTGATGAAATTGCTATGGGAGTAATAAATGCATTAAGAGATAAATCAATAAATGTACCAGCTGATGTAGATGTAATGGGTTTTGATGATATTTATTCAGCTTCAACATTCTATCCTAAACTTACAACAGTAGCTCAACCGATGTATGACATGGGCTCTGTAAGTATGAGGATGTTAATAAAATCTATAAATGATTTAAAGGTTGATGAGAAACATTTTGTATTACCTTATAGAATAGTGGAGAGAGATTCCTGTAAATAATAAAAAGTCTTGTTAATCCAATTGGGGTTTAATAAGACTTTTTGCATTATTTATAACTTTTAAATTAAGAGGTCGGAGGTAGTAAAGATTTGAATATTAATAGTAAAGTAGAAAAAATATTTTCATATTTATTAAGTATTAAAAATATGAACCAGAAAACTATAAGAAATATTAACGAATATGGAAGTGTATATTGGCAAAAGGCGCTTCAAAATACTAATGGGTGTACTTTTAATGATGATGAAAATAAGGATTACTGGCTTAGCATAGATGAGAGAGCAGAAAAGTTATATAGTGAATTTCAGAAAATATACTTACAACTTCAAAAAAATAGTGAGGATTTAGAGATTGTTTGGTCAAATGGGCTTTTAACTTGGCAAAAGGATGGCAAAGAAATAGTCCATCCTATCTTTACAACTAAGATGGAAATAAAATTTGATTCAACTAAAAAAATATTTAATCTAAATCCATATAATAACCAAACTAATGTGGAGCTCGAGTTTTTAAATGAATACTTAGAGGTAAGTTTAGATAGTTTGCTAAACCTTCGCAATAAAGCAAAAGACATGGCTTTGGATGTTAGAAACATTGAAACTGCTTCAAAAACATTTGAAGATATAGCTGTACTTTTAAAATCTCACAGCGAGGAGCTTTATATTAACGAGCTATGCGGCGAGACTGATATAAAAATTGATACTAATATAAGGTTTTATAATGCACCTTGTATAATTCTTCGTAAGGTTGACACAAGACTTTGGAATATGGAATTAAATGATGTATTATCTCAAATAAGAAGTGGATTTCCTATTCCTAAAACTATAGAAGCACTAGTTTCTGAGGAAGAATTAGTACAAGATGAACAGACTACTAATGACTGGAAAGAAGTAGGAGAAGACGTGCTATTTCCGCTTCCTGCAAATGAAGAACAAATGGAAATAACGAAGAAATTAGCTGAAAACTTTGGTATAGTTGTACAGGGTCCACCAGGTACTGGTAAAAGTCATTCTATAGCTAACTTAGTATGTCATCTTTTGGCCCATGGGAAAAGGGTCCTTGTTACAAGCCAAACAGACAAAGCATTGAGAGTTTTATCCGATAAAATACCTGAAGAAGTTAGGTCGTTATGTATTAGTATTTTAGGTAATGATAGAAAATCATTAGAAGAATTGGACGAGTCTGTTAGAAAGATAACGGAAAATTTATCTGTGGATACTAATGAATTAAGAAAGGAAATTAAACTCTTAAAATATAAACACATTGAGTGTTTAAAGCTGCAGGAAAATTTATATAAAGATATAAAACGCATAGAAGATAGAGAGAATGAAAAGGTAGAATACGAGGGTCAAAGATATAGCTTAATGCAAATGGCTAGTTGGGTTAAAGATAATGAGCAGGAGCAGCCTTTTCTATTAGATTCGGTAGAATTTAATAGGGCAAATCCTTTGAAATCTGAAGAGTTCGAAATTCTAGTTACACTACTTAGCGTAATCAAAAGCGAACAAGTAAATGAAATAAATAATATAGATAGTTACATAGCAGTTCTGCCTAAAGAAATTGATTTATGTGATAAAATATCACAATTATCTAATTTAGAAAAGGAGCTAAGTAACTATCAGAACAATATAAAAAATTGGAATAATGCAAGTTCTATAAATTACGGGAATAGAAGGCTATTAAAGCTTGTAGATGATGCTATAGAAACACTTGAAGGATTTGAAGGTAACTGGCTAAATGAGGTTATGATCCATTATTATTCTAGCGCTAAGGCGCAAGGGACTTGGCAACAGTTAGTCTCTAAATGTAATGAATATATAAAAAATATAGATGAAATTAAGATTGAATTAAATAATCACAAATTAGAAATGCCAAAGGACATTGACTTAAATATATTTAAAGATGACTTTGATGTTATAGCAAAAATAATACGTGAGAAAGGTAAACTAGGTGGTGTTTTCAAGCTTCTTCATGGAAAACTTAAATATATATTTGAAGGATGCAAAGTGGATTATGATCCTATAAATAATAGTGAGCAAATAATGGTGGTTGATTTATATATAAAATTGCAGCTATTACAAAGAGACCTTAAGAGCCTTTGGAACAATACGGTAAAAGAATATGGTGGAATGGTTATAGATGACTCAAATCTAAAATTTATAACGGAAGTGTCTGAAGATATTAGAAAGATTGAAATCATCATGGATTGGGACCGTGACTTTAAAAATAATATAATTAATTTTATACCAGATAAATACTTAAGTGAGAAATTATCCTGGTACAAAAAAGATACGTATGTTTATCTTAAAAACGGATTTGAGAGTTTACGGAGTATAAATAAATATAATAAATTAAATGAAGAAATAGAAGAAATAAAGACAAGTTTTAATAGCGTAGGGTGCCTTGGAAAATTACACAACGCTATAAATACAAGAAACCTTAGCGATATTCGAAGTGCTTATATGGAGATAAATAATTTAATAGAGATAGGGCCTAAGGTTTTAGAATTAAAAGAGTTGTGCAAAAAAGTAGAGGGTTGTTGTCCTATATTATTCAAAAGCATGATAAATCGAGATGAAAAAATCATGAGTGATTTGCAAGGTTTAAATTGGGAAAAGGCATGGAAGTGGAAAAAATGGAATGATTTTTTGCAAGAATCACATCAAGTTAATGTAGAAGAATTAGAGAAAAATATAGCAAAGCAAAAGATTAAAGAAAAATATATAATAAGTGAACTTGTTTCTAAAAAAAGTTGGTTTAACCAAATAGAACGGACTACTGAGGTTCAAAAAAGAAGCTTATTCACTTGGATGGAAGCGATAAAGCGGATAGGTAAAGGCACAGGGACTCAGGCAGTAAAGTATAGAAAAATCGCACAAAAAGAGATGGAGAATTGTAAGGATGTTATTCCAGTATGGATTATGCCAATTAATAGAGTCATGGAAAATTTAAAACTTTCAGATAATCTGTTTGATGTAGTAATTGTGGATGAAAGCAGTCAAAGTGACATATCAGCAATAACAGTTTTAATGAGGGCTAAAAAGGCAATTATAGTGGGCGATGAAAAACAAATAAGCCCAGAAGCGATTGGCAAGGACCATGCTGTTGTAGAAACTCTAATAGATACTTATCTAGAAGGTATTCCACATGCGCAGTGGTTTGATTTAAAAACAAGTTTATACAATACAGCGTTAAGGGTATTTCCAAGTAGGTTATTATTAAAGGAACACTTTAGGTGTGTACCGGAGATAATTGGATTTAGTAATGAATTGTGTTATTCTAATGAAATAATACCTCTTAGAAGAATTGATGACACCGAAAAAGTTGGACAGTTTGTAGTGCCCTTTAAAGTTGCGATGGGGTGCAGGGATGAAAATAAAGCCTTAAACGTCTGCGAGGCAGAGTGCATTGTAGAGAAAATAATAGAGTGTTGTAGTGATGATAGGTACAGAGGAATGACAATGGGAGTTATATCCCTTTTAGGAGATACTCAATCCGAGTATATACAAGCAGCCTTAGTGGAAAAACTTGGTATGGAGGAGCTATTACAAAGAAGACTTATATGCGGAGATGCTTATTCCTTCCAAGGGGATGAAAGAGATATAATGTTCCTATCTATGGTAATCGCAAACAATGCTAAGTTTTCAGCGCTAACAAAGGGGTCAGACATAAGAAGGTTTAATGTAGCTGCCAGTCGTGCAAAAAACCAAATGTGGTTATTTCACTCGGTAGACTTAGAAGACCTTAATAGTAAATGTGTAAGGTACTCCCTACTTAAATATTGTCTAGAGGAGAATAAGCTAGGAGAAGAAATTAAATCGGACGAATATTTGTTATTAAATGATTTTGAAGAGCAAATAGCAAGAAGTATAAAAGAGAGCGGATTTAAGCTTACACCAAAAGTAAAAGTAGGAAAATACACTATAGATTTTGTTGTAGAAACAGATTTATTCTTAGCACCGCAGAGCATTCAGTATAAGAAAATAGCAGTAAAATGTATTGGGATGTCTGCGGATGAAGACTATAATTGGAAAAATCAGTATGAAATGCAAATGTGTCTTGAAAGAATGGGATGGGAATTTTATAAAATACGCGCTAGTGAATTTTATAGGAATCCAAGAGAAGTTATGAAAAGATTAACACAAAAAATAAACAGGAATGTAACCCTATAGACAATGTAACCATTAAAAATCTATAATATTACATGAAAACACAAAAAAACTTGACGTTGTGCAGTTTTTTTGGCTTGATATTTATTATATAGTTAGTATAATAATAATATACTAACTATATAGAAATTTTAATATGAGATGAGATGAGAGGGATGGCTAGCGAAGTGGAGAATATAATATGGATGATGTGGAGAAACGAGCAAGAAGAATCTTTTAAAGTAGGGGAACTGTGTAGGAAGGGTGGAAAATATTACTTTAAATATGATGCTGAGGGTGTTAAAAAAGCTGGAGAAGATGGGTTTTTACCATTATCGCAGTTTCCTAGACTAGATGTAGAGTATTTTAGGGAAGAATTATTTCATTCATTTTCAGAACGACTACCTTGTAAAAGAGAGGCAAATTCTCTTTTAAAAGAGTATAAACTTAAAGAGTACGATGTATTTGAATTACTAAAAAGAAGTGGAGGCAAAATCACAACAGATAGTTTGGAATTTGTTTCACCATTTAATGATGAGAATAATAATTTAGATTTAAAATAATATACCTAAATAAAAGTGTGTAGGAATGAAAACATATATTTTCATTCCTACACATTTTTTATGGGATTTAATCAATAGGAAATCTTGAAAATTCACTAAAAACGTCTTTAGGTTTTCTTTCTGTATCAGTAGGATCAATTTCTTTATTGCTGGTTAAATTATCCATGCGTTCTAAGTAACCCATGGTGCTGGATAACGTGACCTGTTCTCCAAAGTAATCTTCATCAGGCATACCGTCAAAAGGGTAGGGCGTCTGTTTATGTGACATTGTTTGGTCCTTCCTTTTTTATTATATATTTAAAAATCTTGGTTGAAAACGAAATCGATTTTCACTATATATAATGGATAAAATACTATTAAATTATGCAATAATAGAAAATGTAATTTACAAATATTAAAAATTGTTCTCACAACATGGACTAATGGCTCATAAAATGGAATGAGTAATAAGTTGGGGTGGTATTTTTTGCTATATGTACTAATATTAGCAGGTGGAAAAGGAACAAGACTTTACCCTCTATCTCGTGCGGAAAACCCTAAACAGTTTTTGAATATTATTAATAATAAGAGCTTTTTAAGAAGCACTGTGGATAGAATAAAATGTTTAGTTAGTAATGAGAATATTTATGTAGTTACCAATGAAGAATATTTCGAAAAAATTTGTGATGAACTTCCGGAAATCCATAAATCTAATATATTTGTAGAGCCTAGTAATAAGGAGACTGCTTCATTAACTTTATAGGTCATTTTTAGCGCAAAAACAACCCCCTATGTATTTATACATAGGGGGTTGTAACAAAGATTAATGCCTATTTAACTTTAACTGCTTGTGCCCCAGTTATATTGCCAGTACCTATTATAAATGCACCTTGAAGTTCTGGAGTAGCAAAATATACATTTCCATCAACTGTAGCATCTACTAATGTAAAGCCCTCTGCTACAATGTAAAGGTCACCTTTAAAAATTCCACCTTGAATTTTAGCACTTGGACTGTTAATTGTTAATGATTTAGCAGTTAAAGTAAATCTACGAGTTACAACTTTTGGTGTACCCCCTTGGGAATAAAGAGCTAATTTACGTTGGATAGTTGAACCGGGTTTTGTAAATGTACCATCTAAAACAAGATCTTTTGTAGTAGTTAAGTCATTTAAAAGACAAGGTATCCATGAACCTGATGGACTTATTGTCCTTAAAAGATCAGCTTCGGTTCTTACATATGAAGCATTTGCAGTTGCAGTAGTTACAGCATCTACTTCTATTAATATTTTGTTTCCTCTTATAGTGCTTTTAGTATCAGCTTTGAATGTATCTTTAGCTTCTTGAGTAGTGAAATATACATTTCCATCAACTACAGCATCAACTAACTGGAAGTTTGCTACTGAAACGTAAACATCGCCTTTAAAAGTTCCACCTTGAATTCTAGCATTTGGACTCAGGATAGTTAATTTTGGAGCTGTTAGAGTAAACCTATCAATAACATTTTTATCAGCATCTTGAGTATAAAGAGCTATTTTACGTTGTAGAACAGCGGGGTCTTTTTTGTTAAGGATATCTCCTTCTAAAACAAGATTTTTACTAGAAACTAAATCTTTTAGAGTTGCAATAATCCATGGACCATCTGTGCCAATTGATTTCTCAAAAACTGCAGCATTATCAACTAATGAAGCAGATGATACAACGTCAGGTACAACTACAGGAGGAGTAACAACTACAGGAGGAGTAACAACTACAGGAGGTGCAACAACTACAGGAGGTGCAACAACTACAGGAGGTGCAACAACTACAGGTGGAGTTACAACAGCTGCTGCATTTAACTTAGCAAGAGTAGCTGGTCCCACTAATCCATCAATTGCAAGACCATTCTTACTTTGATAGTTTCTAACTGCGGATAGAGTTAGTTTTCCAAACATACCATCAACAGAGAG
>JANZQE010000082.1:0-5788 GCA_038040705.1 Clostridium sp.
CCTCATAGCCAAACAGTTCACTTTCTATGAGATTTTTGGAAATAGATCCACAATTAATAGCAATAAATGTTTTTTTACTTCTATCCCCATAATTATGTATAGATTGAGCCACCAGCTCTTTCCCAGTTCCGCTTTCACCTTGAATAAGAACGGTAGATGGAGAAGAACTTATTTCCCTAGCATCTTCTATTACTTTTTTAATTTCCTTACTGTCACCAACAATATCCTCAAAATTATAAACTGCTTTACCACTAATATATTTATTTGCGGGTTTAATTACCTCTTTTATTGCCGTAAACACAATAACCATTCCTGTAACTTCATTATCAACTTCCATTGGATTTGCGGATACATTGTATCTAGTTTTTGTTGTTTCATTGCTTAAAGTTACCTCAAAATTATTGTAAACATTTCCATTTACAATCTTTTCAAATATATTTATCCAATCAGGTAGGATAGTATCCACTTTTTTGCCAACGATATCCTCTTCTTTTATACGTAAAATACTACAGGCTTCTTTATTTATGGTTTTTATAATCCCATGTTTATTTATCATATAAATACCCAAATAAATAGAATCTACTATTCTATTCATGTATTGATAAGTCTCTAGCAACCTATTGTTTATATATTCAACATTTATTTGATTTTCAATACATTTCACAGCTGAAACTATAAGGCCAAGTGTATGTTTTTGAACGTTCTCCATACCGCCAGTTAAATTAAGTAATCCAATTATATTTCCATCTACATCATGAATTGGTGCTGCAGAGCAAGTCCACCTTTGATATGCAGTAATAAAATGTTCTTGTTCAGAAATTTGAATAGGATCATGCTCTTCTATAGCAATACCCATTGCATTTGTTCCTATACTATCTTCTGACATATAAGCACCTACTACCATTTTTAAACTTAGCGCCTCTTTAACTACATCTTCATCCCCTAGAATTTTTAAAATGCAACATTCATTATCAAGTAAAATTATAAAAAAACCTGATTCCTTTAAAAATTCATATAAAGTTACCATAAATCTGGAAGCTATATTTAGAAGCTTTCTATTTTTATTAATTTTATTTTCTAGCTCTTCTAGTTCTATTATTCTTTTAGGGAATATCAGCTCTTTTTCAATACCATACTCTACTGAACGTTTATGCGACTTTTTAATTATTTCTAATCGGTTTTTTAAAACTTCTGGTTTTAAAATTTGTTTTCTAAGTTCAATCTCCAATTTTAAATGCCTCCTTATAGCCAAGTTCATTAGTTATGCAGTGCAACCCACTTAATGCTTTAACGGTTATTTATATTATTTCGGCATAAAACTATTTTTTTCCTGCATCATTTCTAAAGATAATTCAGTCTGCATTTAATCATTCGCTTTATTCTTCATAACAAATAATCGGGGTTCCCTCTTCTATATTATCATAAATTATTTTAGCTAAATATATTGGAGCATTTATACATCCATGGCTTCCTCTTCTCTTATATATCTCTCCTCCAAAAGAATATCGCCAGCTTGCATCATGTATTCCTATATTCCCAAAAAAAGGCATCCAATAAGTTACTGGAGCTTCATAACCAGGTCCAGTTAATGTTGCCCCGTTTTGTTTATAGTTAAGCATATAAGTTCCAATAACAGTAGAATATCCTCTATTTGGATTACCAGTTACTACAGAACCTTGTGTTATAATCTTTCCATTTTTATAAAACCATAAATACTGTCTTGTTATATTAACTTCTACATAAGTATTGCCTATTTCATTTTCCGTCCTATATAAAGCCTTCTGAGTGTATATAGGTTCTTTTTCAAATACATTACCGGTTTTTATATTTTCTAATAATGCTTTTTTTTCAGCCTCACGATTAATTTTCCATCCATAAAGCCCACCACTAACTTCTATTATTTTCCCCATAGAGGTTTTGAAATTTCTTGCTATTCCAACGGTATCATATTTTTTACTCAATTCTTTAACATATTTCATAACTGCTATTTCGCTTATAACCGTTTCTAAATTTTTATCAACACTTAGCCACCCACTAATTATATTTCCATCTAATGTTTCCTCTTCACTCCCAAATTTATAAGTGATTTTTGCTTTCACATACTCATTAAGTAAATTCTTAGTTTCAAGAGTTTTATCAGAATTTAAAGTGTACCTCGGATTTTCATAACAGTTGTTTTCATTTAAATCTAATTTTCTTACTCCTTTTAATATACTCATTTCTACATCTTCATATAATTCATCTTTAATTATCTTATTTCCATATACTTCCTCAATGACTGTATAGGAACCAAATGCATACTTAAAGCTTATATTTTGAGGTTCTATAATATCTGTATTTAAACATCTTAATCTATTTATCTTATTTCCTAAATTATCTTTATTGTAAACAAATAAATCCTCAACATAATATTCTTGATTCTTTAATAAAGAAATTATCCATTTAAAAGAATTTTGACCTGGATAAACTTTATCAATACTATTTTTTTCATTGTACTCCATTCCTATGTCTCGTCCTATTATTTCCTCTATTTGCCCATTTCTTTCTACTAACTGCAACCTATAATCTTTAACATAAATTCTAATTATATCCTCTATATCTTCATGTGCTTTTAATGACACATCTACCCCATTTATTACTGTATTAAAAAAGGAATACTTAGAAAAGTATAAGGAAATGAGTAAATATATTAGTAAAATTGAAGCTATAAAAATAATAACATTTCCTGTACACGTGCTTTTAAAATGCTTTTTTATATTAATATTCTTCATACAAATTTATACCTCTCGTCAAAAATTTAAACATATTAACTAGTTTATAGTATGTTTGTATTTTTGATTTTAAAACTAAATATATAGATAGTAACTTATTTTTCGTTTTCTTCTTGTGTATCTCTATATTTATGAATTAGTTCCTGCTTAACCATCCAAAGTTCCTGAGATAAATCCACAAAGTATTTATGAGGATTAGAAAATCTCCTAACTTCCTCCCATATTCTATCTACTTGTTGTTTACAATAAATTTTAATTTCTTCTATGGTTGGTGATTGATATACACATACTCCCTTAATAAAAACTTGAACTTGGAGTTTCTCCGCATAGAAATTGGTGATTTTTTTCTTCTTCCAAATAGAAACTGGGTCAAATATTGTATAAGGTTCCGTTTCATCTATAACTTCATTCGCAAATGTAATAACATCAGCAATTGCCTTATGTGTACCCTTGTAATATAATCTCCAAGTCATTTTGTATCCTGGATTGATAATTTTATCTTCATTTTCACTTAATTTTATTCTTGGTGAAATCTCTCCATTTTCTTCAACTGCTACTAATTTATAAACACCACCAAAAACTGGTTCCGATTTAGCAGTAACCATTCTTTCACCAACACCAAATATGTCTATTTTAGCGTCTTGATTTAATAGATCCGTTATAATATATTCATCTAAGCTGTTTGAAGCTACTATCTTACAATCTTTAAGCCCTGCGTCATCAAGCATACTTCTTACTTTCTTAGAAAGGTATGCAAGGTCCCCACTATCTAATCTAATTGCTTTGAGTCTCATGCCTATTGGCTCTAAAATATTCTTAGAAACTTTAATAGCATTAGGAACTCCACTTTTTATGACGCTATAAGTATCAACAAGTAGTGTACATGAATCTGGGTAAGTTTTTGCATAAGTTTCAAATGCCTTATATTCATCCCCAAATAATTGCACCCATGAATGAGCCATTGTACCTGTTGCAGGAACTCCAAACATTGTTTCCGCTATTACAGTAGCCGTACCAGTTACACCCCCTATATAAGACGCTCTTGCCCCCATTATAGCTCCGTCAGCGCCATGTGCTCTTCTTGCTCCCAGTTCCAAAACTGGCCTTCCCATAGAAGCTCTAACAATTCTATTAGCCTTTGTAGCTATTAAACTTTGATGATTTACTGTTAATAGAAGCATTGTTTCAATAAGCTGTGCATCTATTACCTTTGATTTTACAGTTACAAGAGCTTCATTTGGAAATACCGGCGTTCCTTCTGGTATTGCATATACATCTCCAGTAAATTTAAAGGTTAAAAGGTATTGTAAAAATTCCTCAGATAAAATTCCTTTGCATCGCAAATATTCAATATCTTCCTCCGTGAATTTTAGATTTTTAATAAAATCAATAAGTTGCTCGAGTCCCGCTACTATTGAAAAACCTGCCCCATCTGGGTTCTTTCTGTAAAACATATCAAAATACACAATAGTATCTGAAAGCCCATTTACAAAATATCCATTTGACATTGTTAGTTCATAAAAATCCATTAACATTGAAAGATTTCTTCCTTCTCTAATATTAAAGATATTTGCATTTTTTTTCATCTTCATTTTTCCCCCTAAATTTTATAATATAATCCACATATGTATTAGTAAAATTTATACCTCTTTATAAACCTTCGATCAATAAAATCCTTCAATTCCCAGCTTAGACTCCCCATATTAGCCATGTTCTTGTACTGCATAATTCCTTTTTTATTCCCAGCTGATATAATAGCCAGATAATCCATCTGAGGTATATATTCCTTTAGTTCTTCCTTTTTGATAAATTTCAGTATGTTATTCATTAAGTATGGTGCTTCCTTAATAGCATAAACACCAACCTTCTTTACATATTCGAAATCAGAAAATGAGATACAGTCTCCTGCCCCGAAAATAAAAGGATAATCCACGGACTGAAGATATCGGTTTACCATCATGTACCCAGCTTTATCAACTGTAAAGCCAGAAGCCTTATACATTGGATTTGACTTTGGACCTGCAGCCCATACTAAAAGATCATAATTTATTTGTTCCCCAGATTCCAGGTAGAGATTATTTTCTAAAACCTTAGATATTTTATGCTGAGATAAAACTTTGATTTTATCTTTCTTAAGCTTTCTTATGGCCATTTCTCTAACATTTTCATTGTATCCCTTCAATATTAAATCCCCACTGTGCACTAAAGTTATTTTCACGTTTCTCTTTATTTTGTGAGACAAGGCTTTTAACGCAAATGCTATTTCAATACCAGCAGCTCCCGCACCTGCTATTACGACCTGACTTTCATAAGGTATCTGCTCTATAAAATTTTCTCGAAGTTTGAATAGGTTTTCTAATGGCTTAACGCAATGTGCATATTCCACAACTCCCTGAACATTTCTCCCAGCCATTTCAGACCCTGTATCCACAGAAATCACATCAAAAAATACTGTTTCATTATTTTCTAGTTTAACACATCGATTTTGAGCATCAATTCCCGTTATCCTACCCTCTATATATTTGACACTACTCTTTTGGCACATTTTCTTTAAATCAAAGGACATGTCCTCCTCATTGTAGATTCCTTCCACATATCCAGCAGCCATTCCCGAATAATACTGATATTGGCAAGCAGACACAAGAATAACTTCAAGTTCAGGAATATTTTTTATGCAAAACTGCTTTATCAAGAATACATGAGCATGACCACCACCTATCAACAGTAATGTTTTAGGTTTCTCCATAATATTCACCTTCTTTTATAATATTATATTTAATTATTTATTCTTCACAAAGTGAAGGTTATTTATTGGAAATATAAGCCCTACCCTTTGACCTATCTCTAAAATCTCATTTGAAAAATCTTCCACAAGTAAAGTTATATTTCCATTTGTTACTCTATAAGTTGCTACTTTACCTGTTACGCTGCACTTCTCTACTATGTAATCATTTCCATTAAAATCAAACTTAATCTGGTGAGGTCTTAGTAGTAGTTCCGCATTTTCGCTTATATAT
>JANZQE010000083.1:0-3224 GCA_038040705.1 Clostridium sp.
CACCTACTCTAAATCCATAACTTGTAGTTTCAGATTTTTTGTCATTATTATAATATAAAGAAACTCCACTATCAGGTCTTAAAGCTATGAGTGTTTCGTCTGCTAGGCTACTTTTTATAAGAAAGTCAGACCCTGACGCTGTAGAAATTGAAAGGTTATCTCCATTAGAAAATATAAAATCATTACCACCTGTTGTGTTTCCTAAAGCTAAAGTTTGAGCTAAAGTTTTTCCTGCGTTTCCTCCACCTGCATTAACAAACGTTTTAATAGAACCCATTGTAACGAGTTCAGTTTGAACCTTTGGTTGAGGTTTCATTCTTTCTTGTGGATTTTGATAACGAGCTATAGTAATATAGTCATCGGTTTTTGGTACCACTTGTTGCTTTCTCCACAACATACCCATCATGTTTTGTAATATCGTACTCATTTTATTTTTTATTTTTTGGTAAAGATTTTACTTTACCGTTAGTAGTTCTTGCGTATCTGTGAGTCTTAGTCTCTTTACTAGGGATTAACGTACCGCTATACGTTTTCCCTCCCCATTTCCAACTTACTTTTCCTGCCATAATTAATCTTCTATACCTTGGTTAATACTTTCTGGATATTTAATATGCATTATGTCACGAAGACTTGCGCATCTTTGATAATTTTCTTCACTAATATAAAAATCAATAATATTTTCTAACTCAACTAAAGTAGGACCTTCTTCAGGATCATAAGCCATTATAACTTCACCACCATTCTTAAATTGATTACTTATTAATTCTTGAAATGTGATTTCCCCGGAAAGTATCATCCACGCATTGTTATAAGCTGTGTCAAGAAGTATTGCATCTAATTGCATTTGTTCTATTTCTGATATTTCTTTTTTTTCCTTCATAGTTTTTATTTCTTTTGAAATGCTTCTATATGGACAATATACTAAATTTTATAGTCCCATAAAAATTTTTACGTAATAACCTACCCCCCACCCTTTGAAATTTGTTCTCATGGCCCCCATAAAAGTTATGTGTTTGGCGTGCTTGAGAGGTATAATGGATCTGCTCCCCAACTATTTTTTGTAGCGGTGGTACCCCCTCTAACTTATGGAGGTGCTAAAGCTAAGTGTAGCAGGATGCAAACACGTGTACTAAAAAAACAAAAGTACATGTACTGTAATCCTAAAACATTGGAGTAGTATGTGGATAGTGTGTCTACGTAGATAACTACTGTATCAGTACAAAGTTGATAGCTTGTATGTGTACAGTAGATATATGTAAACGCACAATATATCTGTATAAGGCATTTTTCAATGCCTCTGCTCCCTAACTATATAATGCAGGTGAATGATTAGGTTCATCTTGAACAACAACTTTCAGCATAAGGCTAATCACTTATGTAATCAAAATTAAATTCTAATAGTATGAACAACTTGGTAACAGTACGCAAATCAGAGAACGGAGCAACAGTAAGAGTATCTAACAATCCTGAGTATGGATATGTAGTGCTTGAGCAAATTGCATCAGAGCTTAAAGGTGGATGGATTAGTGATAAAACACTAACAACAATCATTCAAGGTAAGACCTCTGTACTTGAGTCTATGGACTTGAGTAAGCCATTGATTGGTAAGATTGTGGTAAAAGAAAGTCTCAGACCTTTTAATAATAAAATGCCTGAGCGTGATTTAAAGTATGCTGGTGATACGGGAATAGTATGTATGGATGGAGATAATCCAATCTATAGAAAGACTGAATTCACGTATGATACTAATGCACACTCTGCATTCATTAAGCACACTAATGGTGCTGACATACGTAATGCAAACTCTGGTAATCAAGCCGTAGAGAGCTTGTCTGCCTTCAAGCAGGAATCTGTTGAGGCGTAATGTAAGTAGTGGCGTGGGCGTGCTTTTCAGCACGTCTGCTCCCTAACTACATATTGCACTGTAGAGTAACAAATAACTGTGTAACAACAGCATGTTACTCTATTTAACTCTATAATCACTGACTATAGTTACTAAACAATCATTATTAGTAATTAAAACAATAAAAGTTGTGGTAAAATAATTTATATGGACGTGTGTCTGTGAAGAGGAGGTCATTATATGCTATTAAAGCACCTTTGGTCACACTTGCAATAATCACTATCACTATAAATATAAATATAGCTAACGTAACAACAATACAGTTACAACAAGCAACAATATAACATAAGAGTATGTTGTCTCTCTCTCTATAGGATAAGAGCCATATTACCCGGAATAATAAAAAAGCATTGTAGGTAAGTAAACGGAGTGCTAGGGTTGGAAGCCTTTACCTATAATGTTTTACCATAACTAATCATTAATCAAATATATTATGTCAAACATTTCAGAGTTACAAGTATTACAATCAGCAGCTGGTTATTACATAGGTCGTACAGAGAATGGCATGCCTTATAGTCGTGAGTCAGGTTATTTTAGAAACAAAGATGATGCTGATTGGAAATTAAACTACAATGTAACTCAACCAGAACAAGATCCTTATTGGGAGGATACAATATAAATCGTAAATCAATAATCAAATGAAAAAGAAATTCCTTTACCTTATGTTACTCCTCTTCATAGGAGGACCAATACTTCAATCATGTGGATCATCCCGTGGTTGTAAAAAAATGAGAAAGTATCGTAAATACTCTTATCAATCAGAACAATTACTAAATATCAATCAGTTAAATAAACTATCATGAAAAAAACAATGAAATATCTCGTTAAACTACTATTCGTAATAATACTACCTTTAGTTGTATCAATATCTACTACCTATCTAGTAATAAGTAATTGGGAACACACTTCTGTTATGATTATAGTAGCATTTGCTATACTTACACTTTTAACTATATTTAATGCTGTGTTTTATAGTGCAGTACTAAGTAATACTAAGTTGTTACCTGAAATCACAGTTGAAACCGGTTTAGTAGTAGGATTTTGTATTGCTTATGATAGGAATAGAATGAAACCAAATGTAACAGTCGTAATACCTTTCTTAGTTATAGAAATAACACCAAGAAGAAAATAAAAAGGACCATATATAGCCCACTAACAACACCAGTAATATTATATCTATAATAATACTAGTTAGTGAGGCTATGCTCTTAAAATATAAAACCAATGGCAAAACAATATAACGTACAAGAAGAGATACTTGAAGGTATCTTAGAAAAACTATTTGATAGACATGCTATAAGACAGCAAAAAAACATATTTT
>JANZQE010000084.1:0-5401 GCA_038040705.1 Clostridium sp.
TATCAAAAGCATCAACCCTATTAATACTTTTCCCAATAACCATTTTGAACCCCCTTATATAATAATCAAAATATCTCTATTATAATTTCTTGTTAAACTTATTTGCAACAATATTACTTTCATAATATATTTTTTCTTCATAAATAGTTACGAGTTTACCATTTTTTACAACAATGACACCGTTTACAATGGTATAATCAACGGCCCCTTTAAAACCCACCGTACTAAGTAGTGATTTAGGGTCTAAATCTGCCCCTATAAGTTCTAGACGGTTAAGGTTAATCATAAATAAATCCCCTGCCATTCCAACAGATAATTTACCAATATCTGAGCGTCCAAGTACTTGTGCACCACCTCTGGTGGCCATTTTAAGTATTTCATAGGCTGTTGGAGCATTTTTACCTGAGTTTAATCTGTGGAGCAAAAACGAAACTCTCATCTCTTCAAGCATATTTGAACCGTCGTTACTTGCGCTCCCATCAACCCCAAGTCCAACAGGGACTTTAAGTTTTAGCATTTGGGGAATCTTTGCAATTCCAGATGACAACTTCATGTTGGATACAGGGCAATGAGCAACGCCTGTCCCAGTCCTTGCAAGTAAATTTATCTCATCATCATTAAAGTGAATACCATGTGCAAACCACACATCGCAGCCGAGCCACCCTAAACTCTCCATATATTCAAGTGGTCGCATGTTGAATTTTTGCATAGTAAATTTTTCTTCATCCACTGTTTCTGCAAGATGTGTGTGAAGTCTAACCCCAAGTTTTCTTGCAAGTATTGCTGACTCACGCATTAAATCTCCGGTTACACTAAATGGTGAGCAAGGAGCAAGTGCAACCTGCCGCATTGCAAAACGACTTTTGTCATGGAATTTATTTACCAAAATCTCACTATCTTTTAAAATCTCATCAACAGTTTGAACCACAGAATCCGGTGGAAGACCACCGTCCTTAACGCTTAGAGACATACTACCTCTTGATGCATACATTCTAATTCCAAGTCTTTGTGCAGCCTCAAACTGTGCTTCAATAAGGCTAGTTTGATTTTTAGGAAATACATAGTGGTGATCAAAACATGTTGTGCACCCGGTCTTTAAAAGTTCACCCATTCCACAAAGAGAACTGTACATGATAACATCACTGTTTACATTTTTCCAAATCTCATACAAATATCTTAGCCATGGGAACAACTCCATATTTTGAACTTGCGGAATATTTCTGCTAAAATACTGATAAAGGTGGTGGTGTGTATTGATAAGCCCAGGATACACTGCCATATTTGTTGCATCTATAATTTCATCAGCTGATTTAATTTCATTACCAATATATTTAATTTCACCATTTTCAATAAATAAATTTATATTTTGGAATACATTGTCCTCATCATCACAAGTTACAAGATATTTAATATTCTTTAAAAGGATTGAATTCTTCATAATTATCTCCTTAAAATTAGTATATCTTCCTAAAAAAAGTTCATCAATATTTTTTTCTATAAATCAGTATGCTGAAATTTTATTACATCGAAGAGCCCTCTATCAGTAATTTTCAGTTCAGGAATAACCGGTAATGCCATAAAAGCTAAAGTCATAAAAGCATTAACGCTTTCATTAATATTAAGTTCTTCCATTGCAATTTTGTTAAGTTTTTCATGTCCTTTTGATACAGTTTCTAAATCCCCCGAAGACATAATACCTGCGATATCTAAAGGTAAATATCCTTTGACCTCACCGTCAACAACAATAACAAGACCTCCGCCAATTTCTATTATCTTTTCTATAGCTATTTTAACATTAACGGGATTATCCCCTATTACTATTAAGTTATGAGAATCATGGGCTATAGTTGATGCGATTGCTCCATTTTTAAGACCATACCCTTCAATTAAACCCTTACCAATATTTCCAGTACCATTATGTCTTTCAAATACATAAATAGGAAGTATATCAACTGCTTCATCATATATGTAATATCCGTTTTCATCTACTTTTACCGTTCTAGTTACGTTCTGCGTAAAAAGACTGTGATCCATAATTTTAATGACTTTTGCAGTGTTAGATGTAAGTTTTATTTTCAAATCATCCTTAGAAAAATCTTTTATATTGACACTGTTAGATACAGTTTCTAAAAGTTTTTTATCTTCCTTTATATGTTTATACCAATCATCTTTTATTTGCTTACCTTTTTTGAATGTTTTTAGTACGTTAAAGTCTGATAGATTGTCAACTATTATAAAATCTGCTATGTACCCTGGCGCAATAGCTCCAAGTTTTTTAAGGTTATAACATTCTGCCGAATTAAGTGTTGCCATTCTAATTGCAGTAATAGGGCTCACGCCCCCTCTTATAGCAAGTCTAATGTTATTGTCTATGTGTCCCTCCTGTAAGATGTCCTTAGGATGCCTATCATCTGTACAAAAGGTAAATCTACGCTCATTAAAGGGATTAACAGCTCCAACTAAATCTAATAGATTCTTTGCCGCTGATCCTTCTCTTATTGCAACATATATACCGTTTCTAAGTCTATCTAATACCTCTTTATGGTTGCTACATTCGTGATCTGTTTTAACTCCCGCTAAAGAATAAGCATTTAATTCTTTTTCTTTAATAATAGGTCCGTGACCATCCACTATTTTTTGGTAATTATCAGTAAGTTCAAGTTTTTTAAGGATGCCCTCATCCGTAAAAACAACTCCTTGATAGTTCATAAGTTCTCCAAGACCTAGTACTCTTTCATGTTGCATAAGTTCTTTTAAATCCTCAGCTTCAAGTATTGCACCAGATGTTTCAAAGGCGGTAGCTGGAACGCAAGATGGCAGCATAATATACACATCAAGAGGTAGATTTTCGCTGGACTCAATCATATATTTTATGCCAGAAAGCCCTTTAACATTAGCTATTTCATGGCAATCAGAAATAACTGTTGTGGTTCCTCTTTGCAGTACTGCCCTTGCGAATTGATATGGTGACCCCATGGATGACTCAATATGCACATGGGAATCAATTAAACCAGGAACTATATATTTCCCTTCACCATCAATTACCTCTGCGCCTTCATAATCACCAATACCAATAAATACACCATCACTAATAGCTAATTTACCATATATAATCTCTTGCGAGAAAACATTAATAACATTACAGTTTTCAATGACTAAATCCGCTTTTTTTCTACCTGTAGCTATTTGAATTAAATTTTTAGTTTTACTGGAATTCATATAATTTGCCTCCAGACTTATATCTCTTTATATTTTTTATTGTCCAATTGTTGTAGAATCTACCTTAGCATCAATATTAGAAGGAGTCTCTTCTTTTAATATTACGTTAAGTAATAAAGCTACTACTGTACCTGCGCTGATTCCTGAGGAAAAGAAACTCTTAATTATCGAAGGCATACCGCTTAAAAAATCAGGCCTTACCGTAACCCCTAGACCAATACCAATTGAAATGGCTAAGATCAGCATGTTTCTGTTATTAAGTTTAACCTTCTGAATTGTCTTGATTCCTGCTGATACAACCATACCAAACATTATGATACCGGCACCACCTAAAACGGGATTTGGCATAATTGAAACAAGCGCTCCGAATTTAGGGAATATTCCTAG
This sequence comes from Clostridium sp., assembly GCA_038040705.1. GTDB lineage: Bacteria > Bacillota > Clostridia > Clostridiales > Clostridiaceae > Clostridium_AD. The sequence goes on from JANZQE010000084.1 coordinate 3,607, forward strand.
TGTCATCAAAATCACTCCTGCAATAGCAACTACATACCTACTTGCAACTCTCGTAATTGGTATAAGGCCAACATTTTGTGAAAAGGAAGTATTAGGACCTGCATTAACACATCCAGCTATAAGAGATCCAACTCCATCAGCAAGTATACCTTTTGATAGATCTTCTGATGTTAAATCTTTACCTGATGCTTCGCCAACAGCCATAAGACATCCTACAGTCTCAACAGTTGTTACTAAGTAAGCTATAGCAAATGCAACAAATGCACTGAACTTAAAAGTAATACCATATTTAAATGGTGATGGAAAAGCAATCCAACTAGCACTTGTAATTGTCGAAAAATCAAGCATTCCGAGTGGAAAACATATTATGTATCCAAATATTAGACCAATGATAACTGATGCTGAAGAAATTATTCCTTTACCGTATCTGTTCAATAATGTGATAACAATCATTACTGAAAAGGCTATACTTACATTCCTTAAGCTACCATAATCTTTAGCTCCAAATCCACCTGCAGACCAATCTATTGCTACAGGTAATAAGGTAAGTCCAATTAGCATAACAACTGTCCCTGTTACAATTGGTGGAAAAAATTTTCTTAAAGGTTTAATAAAACGACTTAAAAAGACTTCAATAAAGGAGCCCATTATTGTTGCCCCAAATATCCCTGGTAACCCAAGAGCAGATCCAACAGCTATAGATGGTCCAACAAATGTAAAATCAGTTCCCATAACACATGGAACTCTAGCCCCTACAGGACCAATTCCCCTAGCTTGAATAAAAGTTGCTATACCAGCTGCAAATATTGCAGCACTTACTAGAAATGCAATGTCTTCCCCTGGTAATCCTAAAGCTCCACCAACTATTAATGGCACTGCTACAATGCCCCCGAATGCTGCCATAATATGTTGAAAAGCAAGCAAAATTGATATGTGAAAAGGTGGTTTATCGTTGATTTTATACAAAATATCTCCGTTATCCTTAGACGAATTTACTGCACTCATTACATAGCCCCCTATATTATTCTCTTCGTTTTTTAGATTATCATTACTTCAAATAAAAGTCAATAAGATTTTCTGAATATTTTTGCAATTCAAAAATATTTTTGCAAATCATATTGATTTTAAAAATAAATATTGATATACTTTAATTATATAATATCTGTAAATTCTATTATATGAATTGTGAGGTTCCAAATGAATAATGATTACGGTTTAGATTTCTTAAAAAGATTAGCAAAAGGTATTTCATCCCAGTTCGGTCGAAATTGTGAAGTGGTTATTCATGACCTATCTTCTGGCGATGTAGATTATCCAATTTTATTTATTGAAAATGGTGATGTTACACACAGAACTACAAGCACTAACGCATCACGTGTTGTTTTAAATGCATTAAAGCATGTTTCTGATTCCCTAGAAGATAAATTAAGTTATGTTACAAAGACTTATGATGGTAAGATTTTAAAATCAAGTACCATATATATACGAGATAATGAAAATAAACCTATTGGAATATTCTCTATTAATTATGACATTACCGAGCTTACTATAGCTAAAGATTGCATAGACTCTCTGGTTAATTGTGGAGATGATATCGAAGAACCAAATAAAATCCCTCAAAATGTAAATCAACTCCTAGATGACTTATTAGAAGAATCTGTAAAAAAAATTGGTAAGCCAGTTGCACTTATGAGTAAAGAACAAAAAATAGAAGCTATTCAATTTCTTAATGATGCCGGTGCTTTCTTAATTACAAAGGCTGGCGATAAGACCGCGGAATTCTTCGGTATTTCAA
>JANZQE010000085.1:0-7603 GCA_038040705.1 Clostridium sp.
GTTCGCACAGGAAAATATATGTCCTCCAAAATCACATAATCATTAATTTTGCTATTCTTTTTTATTTCTAAAAAAAGAATTTCTGATAATTTCTCCGAAAAATAAGTTTTAATATCCATTCTTACCCCTTCCTACTAGTCCAAATCACTATACCACATATACTCCTATTAATAATAGTATACTCGGGATAATTTGTAAACCGCACAACATTTTAGTCCTAAACATTCAACAATTAATAATTTTTAATTTATGCAAACTTCATCTACTATTGACATGACATTTTCTTTCAGCTCAATTATTTTATTAGATGCATCTTTAATTGAATTTCCCTTAACAGATAAATAAATTTTCATTTTTGGTTCCGTTCCGGAAGGTCTAATCACAAACCAAGACCCATCCTCTAAAATAAACTTTAATACATTTGATTTTGGAAGCCCCATTGATTTTTTCTTGTTTCCTATTAAATCTTCTTCAAGTCCAGTTCTATAATCCATATTTTTTATTATTTTTTTATCTCCTACTAATCCCTTAAGAGAGCCCCTTAATCCTTCTAATATATTAGCTATTTTTTCAGCACCATCTTTCCCCTTTAGTTCTATTGATACTAATGCTTCTTTATAATACCCATGTTCTTTATAAACATCCATTAATGCATCATATAAACTCATTCCTTTATTTTTATAATAAAGTGTCATTTCACAAATTAGCATTGCTGCTATAACTGCGTCCTTATCCCTTACAAAATCCCCTGCTAAATAACCAAAGCTTTCTTCAAACCCAAATACAAATTCTTTTTTACCTTCCAGTTCGAACTCTTTTATTTTCTCTCCAATATATTTAAACCCAGTAAGCACATCTAGCACCTGAGTGTTATATTTTTTTGCAATACCTTCTACCATATCTGTAGTGACAATGGTTTTAATTACTACAGCATTTTTAGAAAGTCCCCTCGTTTCATTTAATGAACTCAAGATATAATTACATAATAGAACACCAGTCTGATTTCCTGTAAGAACCTTATACTCCCCTTCTTTGTCTTTGACTACTACTCCAATCCTATCGCAGTCAGGGTCTGTACCAAAAATAATGTCTGGGTTAATTTCTTTTGCCATTTCAAGGGCTAATTCAAACACCTTTGGGTCTTCTGGATTAGGGTATGGAGCTGTGGGAAAGTTACCATTTGGCTTTTCTTGCTCTGCTACAACAAATACATTGTCATACCCAAGTTCACGTAATACTCTTCTCACAGGTATATTTCCTGAGCCATGAATAGGTGTGTAAATTACTTTTAAATCCTTAGCATATTCTTTAACTAAGTCTTTTCTCAAAGTCAATTTTTTTGTCTTGTCCATATATGATAAATAAATATTCTCTCCAATAATTTTTAACATTCCATCTTTTTTTGCTTTAGAAAGTTCCATAGTTTTTACTTTGGAAAAATCAACTATGTTCTCTGCACAGGTAATAATTTCTTTTGCAGCAACATCTGTAACTTGCCCACCATCCTCACCATAAACCTTGTATCCATTGTACTGTTTTGGATTATGTGATGCAGTAATAACAATGCCTGCTTTACTCTTTAACTCACGAACAGCATAGGACAAAATTGGTGTTGGTGCTAATTCTTCAAATAAATTAACTGCGATTCCATTGCCACAAAGAGTTTCAGCAGTAGCTTCTGCAAATTCCCTCGACATGTTTCTTGAATCATATGCTATGCTAACTGAAATATATCCCTTATATTTAGAATTCAAATAATCTGATAACCCTTGAGTAGCCTTACCTATGGTATGTATATTCATTCTGTTTGTCCCTGCACCTATAACGCCTCTTAGTCCCCCGGTACCAAACTCTAAATCCTTGTAAAATCGATCTTCAATTTCTTTTTCATCAGTTAACTTCATAAGTTCACTCTTTAATTCTAACTCTATCGAATTAGAATCAATCCAGGTTTTATATTTCTCTTTATATGTCATAAATGTGCATATCCCCCTTGGAATTTCCTCTAAACTACCTTTATTCTATCATATTATACTATCAAACCATTACAAATAAAAGACATTTCTGTTTATACTCCATTTTCTTTCCATATTTGAAACATTATTTGGAAATTCCAAATAATTATTGCATTTGCATATTTTATACTCTATAATTATTAATTGGTTGAATGAATATACTCTAAGTAATTTATTTAAAATGTAGACTTTTAAATAAGAATATACAAGCATACTACACAACTATATTTTAAAAAATTTCACAATCAAATTCTTTGAAAGGGGTGTATAAATTGTATAGACTAAATCAAAATGAAACTCCACTATTTGATGTTTTAATGGAATATGTAGACAGAGAAACTTTGCCTTTTCATGTGCCTGGACATAAAAAAGGAATAGGCGCTGATGAACAATTTAGAAATTTCATGGGAGAAAACCCTTTTAAAATTGATGTTACAGTTTTTAAACTTGTTGATAGTTTTCACCACCCAACTGGTGCTATTAAAAAAGCTCAAGAATTAGCAGCAGATGCATATGGTGCTGACGCATCATTCTTCTCAGTTCACGGGACTTCTGGTGCTATTCAAGCTATGATTATGTCTGTTGTTGGATCTGGCGATAAAATAATTGTTCCTAGAAATGTTCACAACTCTATAACCGGTGGCATAATACTTGCCGGTGCTGTCCCAGTTTATATGCAACCCGAATTAGATAAAAAAATAGGTGTTGCTCATGGAGTTTCTCCAGAAACAGTGGAAGAAGCCTTAAAGAATAATCCTGATGCAAAAGCTGTACTTATAATTAACCCTACATATTATGGGGTTTCTACTGATATAAAAAGAATTTCAGATATTATTCATGAATACGACATTCCTTTTATAGTGGATGAAGCGCATGGTCCTCATCTTAAATTTAATGATAGACTACCAATGTCTGCAATGGAAGCAGGTGCAGATATCTGTTGTCAAAGTACTCATAAAATTATAGGTGCATTAACTCAAGGTTCTATGCTACATGTTAATTCAAGGCGTATTAACCCTGCTAGGGTTAAGCAGCTAATAAATCTAATGCACACAACGTCACCATCATATATATTAATGGCATCTTTGGATTGCGCAAGAAGACAAATCGCATTAGAGGGCACAGCGCTTTTAGAAAGAACTATGGATTTATGTAATTATGTAAGAAATGAAGTAAATAAGATCCCTGGTTTTTATTGTTTTGGAGAGGAAGTTTTAGATGGTTTTGGCGCATACTCATTTGATCCAACTAAGATTACAATAACTTGTAGAGATTTAGGTATAACTGGCTATGACTTAGATATGATTCTCTCTAACAAATATCATATACAAATGGAATTATCTGATCTTTATAACATATTAGCAGTTGGTTCTTATGGAGATACAGAAGAGGGAATGGAAAAGCTGCTTAATGCTCTAAGAGAAGTAAGTAATGACCACTACGGCAAGGGAATAAAAAAAGCTGATTTCATTGATATACCTAGTATTCCAGAGCAAGTTCAAATCCCTCGGGAGGCTTTTAACAGTGTAAATACTGCTGTAGAAATTAAGAAGAGTGCTGGCATGATAAGCGGAGAATTTTTAATGGCTTACCCACCTGGTATTCCAATACTTTGCCCTGGTGAGCGAATAACCCAAGAGATTATAGATTATGTTGAAAAATTAAAAAGCACTGGATTATACGTTCAAGGAACTGAAGACCCGGAAGTTGAATATATAAAAGTTGTTCGAGAAGAAGACGCCATTTATATAACTGTTGAATAGACGTAAAAAGAACTCCTATAATTAGGAGTTCTTTTTACGTCTATTCAATTTCCCTATATAATCTTTATTAAGTTTAATAATTTCTAAACTACCACTGCTCCAAGAGCTATAGAATATAATTTAGATTTTGCACTATCAGCCCTAGAAACCAATACTATCGGGCATTTTGCTCCTACTATGATGCCTGCACTTTCTGCTTTGGCAAAGTATGTAAGCGACTTACCTAAAAAGTTTCCAGCCTCTATATTTGGTACAAGTAATATATCACTATCACCAGCCACATCACTGATAATCCCCTTATGCTCAGCAGCCTCCTTTGAAATTGCATTATCTAGTCCAAGTGGTCCGTCAATTGTGCACCCCTTTATTTGCCCTCTTTTATTCATTTGTGTTAACACTGCAGCGTCTATCGTTGCCTGCATTGAGAGACTTACAACTTCCACAGCACAAATTGGAGCAACCTTTGGAACATCTATTTGCAAGGCATGTGCTACTACTACTGCATTATTAATTATCTCGATTTTTTCTTTAAGTTCAGGGCACGTAACCATTCCTCCATCAGTTAAAAATAATAATTTATGGTAAGTAGGTACATCATAAATCATTACGTGTGATAGGAGTCCTTTGCCTCTTAAGCCAGCTTCTTTATATAGGACAGCTTTTAATAAATCAGAAGTACCAAGCATTCCTTTCATAATGAAATGAGCTTCCCCATTAGTTACAAGTTCTACAGCCTTTGCTGCTGCCGCTAATATGCTTTTTTCATTTACAATTCTAATATTCTGAAGTGATAAATTTTCACTAAGTGCAATTTCCAACATTTTCTTCTCATCACCAACTAATATTGCATCAATAATTTGTAGTTTAACTGCTTCTACTACTGCCTTTAAAACAACACTATCTTGTGCTACTGCTACCGCTAAGGTTTTTTTATCTTTTTTAGTGGCAAGTTCTATTAACTCATCAAGTCTTTTAACCATAATCTAACTCCCTTTCTATTAGCATATATAAATCTTTTAATACTCCAATTTATATATGTCTTATTTAACTTGTAAAACGTTTACATTGCATAATTTAAATTTTCCACCGCGCGAGTGAATAATTTTTACTATAATTTTATAACCTGCTAATTTCAGTATAATGCATGATTTTTTTTTGTCAATTCAACCTGCTAAAGCGGTTAGAGAATTTTTCTGAAATCTCTCAGTCTAACGGCCTCTAGAACCTACTAGACGTACAAAATTCCCACATACTATAGTATGTGAGAAAGTGAAACACATTCTATTTAATTAATAGATTGCTTCTATCTTAGTAGGCAGTTCTACGTCTTTATTGCACCTAAACTCCTGATTGTAAAAGTGAAGGTCCTTCTTCTGAAATTTCATTAAATATTATTGATTTTAATGGAGTTATGGTAGATATAGCATGCTTGTATATCATCATTTGTTTTCCATCGCAGTTTAATACTACTGTGAAACTATCAAATCCTGTTACATTACCCTTCAACTGAAAACCATTTGTCAAATATAAAATAATTGGTAGTTTATTTTTTCTTGCCCCATTTAAAATTATATCTTGTAAATTGTTAGTAGATTTATTCATAATGCACCTCCATAATACCTATTATAAGAATATTCTATAAATATCTTAGAAATCCTTTTATTTTATGAAATTATTGTAATTTACAACTTTTTAATAGAAGATAGTATACCCAAAATATATTCTACAATTTCATCATCGTTTTTGAAATCATCACTATTAATCCAATTTACTCTTTGGTCTTTTCTAAACCAGGTAAGTTGTCTCTTAGCATAATTCCTGCTACCTTTTTTAATCATTTCTATAGCTTCAACTAATGATATTTCATTGTTTAAGTAGTACATTATCTCTTTATATCCTATACCCTTCATTGATTGCATATCTGAATTATAGCCCATTTCTTTTAATTTTATAACTTCTCCTATCAAATTGTTTTTTATCATTATATCTACACGCTTATTTATCCTACTATATAATTTTTCTCGATCCATATTTAGCACAAAATAATGTACATTATAAGGAATATCTAAAGTGTCTTGCTCCTTTGCAAATTCACTCATGGGTTTCCCACTTACTTTATATACTTCTAAAGCCCTAATAACTCTTTTTAAATCATTAGGGTATAGTTTATTGTAAGATTGTGCGTCAATGCCACTAAGTAGACTATGTACATATTCATTGCCCTTCGCGCTCGCAAGTCTTGTAAGATACTCTCTGTATTCTTCATCTTTATTGGTGTCCGCAAAGGTATAATTATATATTAGTGAATTTATGTAAAATCCAGTTCCACCAACTAACATTGGGAGCTTGTTTTTACCTTCTATCTCTTCAATAGCACCTTCAGCTCTTTCTTTAAATTCCGCCACACTAAAGTCAACACTTGGCTCTATTATATCTACTAGATGGTGAGTAATACCACGCATCTCCTCTTTTGAAATCTTAGCTGAGCCAACATCCATGTTCTTGTATATTTGCATCGAATCAGCTGATATAATTTCTCCATTTAGCCTACCTGCAAGTTTAATAGAAATTTGTGTTTTGCCTACAGCTGTAGGGCCTGCTAAAATAAATAACTCTTTCATATACTCACCTTTTTCTATTGTATTCTTTTAAATCTTTTTTCTAGTTCAGTAAGTGTCATCTTTATTATTGTAGGTCTTCCATGAGGACAAGTAAAAGGCTGATCAATATGTCTTAAATCACTAATTAACTTACTCATTTCAAGTTCAGATAACTGATTATTTGCTTTCACAGCTGCTTTACAAGCAAGTGATGCTATCTTATTATATTTAATTTCTGCAGTTTCACCTGTACCCATATTTTTTAAATTATCTAATATGTCATTAAAGAGATATTTAATATCAGGACTTCCAAGTATTATAGGAACTTCTCTTATACTTATTGTATTTTCCCCAAATTCAATAATATCAAACCCAGAATTACGAAAAACTTCCTCATTTTCAATATAGTATGCATAATCTTCATGTCTAAGCTCTATTACTAGAGGCGTAAGTAATATTTGGGATAATACCTCTGCGTTTATGATATCACTTTTATATTTCTCGAATAGTACTTTTTCATGTGCCGCATGTTGGTCAATTAAATAAAGCTCATCATAGGCTTCACCTATGATATAGGTTTTATTAAATTGACCTATAATTCTAAGCTCTGGAAATTTTGAGTTCCTCTGATCTTTATCTGTTAATCTTACTTTATCATAGTTAATCTCATTACTCTCTTTGACATTTTCTGTTATATTATCATTTGGTAATATATTAGTAGTTTCACTGTACCCATCTCTTTCACTTTTTACTTCTTTATAATTAAAATCTATAGGAATTTGAACTCTCTTTTCTAGTTCTTCTTTATCTTTTTCATCTATAACTATTCTGTTAAAATCATAAATTTCACTTCTTAGAGTTTTTTCCCTAGTTTCTTCTCCACTATAATTTTCAACGTGATCTTCTGGGATATCAAAATTACCTCTTAAGCTATCAGCAATCGCAGTATGAACTGCGTCAAAAACAAGCTTGAACACTAATTTATCTTGCTGAAATTTAATTTCAGTTTTTTGCGGATGGACATTTATATCTATATACTCAGGAAAAATATCTAAAAATATAACAAAGAAAGGGAATTTATGAACAGTCAAAAATGATTTAAATGCATTTTCAACTGCTGCAGTAATAAGAGCACTTTTAATATATCTTTTATTGACAAATATACTTTGCCTATTTCGGCTTCCTCTACTTATTTCTGCGTTACCAATATACCCATGTACAGACA
>JANZQE010000086.1:0-4033 GCA_038040705.1 Clostridium sp.
TTGGACAGAAACAAAAACTCCAGTATATGATTTTAAATCAGAAGATGGTGTATCTCAAATTATTTGGGTTATAGATGAAGAGGCAATTATTGCTAAATTATCAACTATGTTTGCTGAAACAGATTATTTATATATAGCTGATGGTCATCATAGATCAGCTTCAGCTGTTAAAGTTGGACTAAAGAGAAGAGAAGAAAATCCATCATACAAAGGTGATGAGGAATTCAATTTCTTCTTATCAGTTATATTCCCTGACAATGATTTATATGTAATGGATTATAATAGAGTTGTTGCGGATTTAAACGGAAATTCTTTAGAGGAATTTATGAATAAAGCCTCTGAAAAATTTGATATAACTCCATATACTGGTGAAGGTCAATTTAAGCCAGACGTGCAAAGAACGTACGGAATGTTCTTAGATGGTAAATGGTATAAACTAGCTGCTAAAGATGGAACTTTTGACATGAATGATCCAGTAGATAGATTAGATGTATCAGTACTTCAAAAGAACCTGTTAGAGCCGATTTTAGGGATTGATGATCCAAGAACAAACACAAGGATTGATTTCATAGGTGGAATAAGAGGACTTTCAGAACTTGAAAGAAGAGTTAATGAAGGCATGAGTGTTGCTTTTTCTATGTGTGCTACAACTGTGGATGATTTAATGGATATAGCAAATGCAGGGAAAATAATGCCTCCTAAATCAACTTGGTTTGAACCAAAATTGCAGAGTGGAATATTTGTTCACAAACTGTAATTTAATGTAATGCAAAAAAGAATGCTTAAATAGATAGAAAAGCCACGCATATGCGTGGCCTTTTTAAATTTATAGGGTATAATACTATTTGTTAGGATTTTTATATTTACAATAATATATGTTGCAAAGGAGACAGAAATATATGGCACAGCATTCATTGTCAAGAACAGAATTACTTATAGGTGTAGATAGTTTAAATAAATTAAAAGAAAGTAAAGTAATAGTTTTCGGAATTGGTGGAGTTGGTAGCTATACCGTTGAAGCACTTGTAAGAGCCGGTGTTGGCAAATTGGTATTAATTGATGACGATACGATATGTTTAACAAATTTGAATAGACAAATACATGCGACCCGTAAAACCATAGGTAAAAGTAAGGTTTTAGTAATGAAGGATAGAATACTAGATATAAATCCTGAATGTGAGGTTATAACCCATGAAACATATGTAACTGCAGATAATATGGCAGATATAATTACTGAAGATGCAAATTATGTAGTAGATGCTATAGACACAGTAACTTCGAAGATAGCATTAGTAGAATTTTGCAGAGAACATAATATACGTATTATATGTTGCCTAGGCACGGGAAATAAATTAGACCCAACTCAATTTAAAGTTTCTGATATTTATGATACTAAAATGTGTCCACTTGCGAAGGTTATGAGGCATGAACTTCGACAGAGAAATGTTGAAAGTCTTAAGGTAGTTTATTCAGAAGAAATTCCTATGAAGCCAAGACTAGATGAAGTTATAACATGTAAAGAAGGGTGCGTATGCACCGGAGGTTCAAAAAAATGTGCCATTAAAAGGCAAATTCCAGGGAGTATATCTTTTGTTCCTCCTGTAGCAGGAATGATAATTGGTGGAGAAGTGGTTAAGGATTTAATAAAAGATATTTAACCCATGAAACTATAAGGGGGAAATCTATTGAAAAACAAGAATAATGTTATAGCTATAATTTTTATATTTATTATCATGGGACTAAATGCAATGGCTGAGAATAGTAGAGGAATATTTATACCATCCTTCAAATCAGATTTTAACATAGACAATACTGGAATAGGGGTAATGCTCTTTATTGGTTCTTTAGCATATGTTTTGTTTTCCTATATTGGGGGAATACTTTGCGAGAAAATAGGGCAAAAGAGAGTCATTATACTAGGGTTATTTTTTATGTTTTTATCACTGGTATTATTATCAGAGGTAAATAGTTATACAACTTTTTTAATAGGTATTTTCGTTATGAGTATGGGGGTAGCGCTTACAGGTATAGCGATAAACACTTTAGTACCAGTATTAATCCTAAGTTATCAAGCTATTCTTATGAATCTAATTCATTTCTGTTATGGTGTGGGTGGAGCAGCGGGTCAGGCAATAGGTGGAATATTAATGTCCAAGGGTTATACTTGGAGGAATATATACTTAGGTTTATCAATTTTGTTTTTAGTTTTACTAATTGCATCTATTTTTATAAAATTTCCTCATACGCATAAATATAATGAAAAAAACAAAATAAATATATTAGAGATTTTAAGAAATAAAATAATTTATTTCTATGTATTTGCATTAGGATTTTATGTATTTGCTGAGATAGCCACAGTAAGCTGGCTGGTGAATCATATAAAAGATAATTATAACTATAATAGCAGTAAGAGTGCGTTTTATAGTGTCATGTTCTTAATTGTATTTAGTATAGGAAGGCTTCTGGGCGGATTTGTTGTTGAAAAACTAGATTACTTAAAAACAACTATGGCATCTTTAATAATTGCAGTGTGTTTGTTTACCTTTGGACTTATAATTGGACAAGATGGTCTTATAATAATATCTATTTCAGGTTTCTTTTTTGCGATTGCATTTCCAACCATTGTACTTACAATAAGTAAAGTATTTAAGCAGAATATCTCTTATATAACAGGGTTAATAATTACATTAACTTCTTTAGTTAATATGTTACTTAACTTAGCAATAGGTAGACTAAATGATATAATTGGTACATATTTTGCTTTTTATATGATTCCAATAAGTTTAATAATATCAATCATATTCATATATCTTATTTATATAAATACAATAAAAAATTTTAGTGTTGAAAAAGGGGGTAGTAATGAATAAGGGTAAATATGTGAACTTAGAAGCTGTTAAGGGAAATGAAAGAGAATATGTAATAAAAGATAATTCTTATATTATACTAGGAAGAATATTTATAGTGGAATTAGATAAACAAAATAAGTTTTGCCTTTTCAGGTTGAAATTTAATAAGCATACTAATGAGAGCTATGAGTATTTAAAAGACACATTAAATCTTATGCTAAATATTCTATTTAAAAATATGGGGATATATAAAGTAAATGTTATAGCTCATGAAAATATAAATATAAGTGCTTTTACAGATTTAGGATTTGATTTAGAAGGTATTATTACAAATAGCATAAGAACTAAATCTGAATTTCAGTCAGAAATTATGTTCGGTATAAATTCGCTTAATTTTAGTAGAAATTTAATAAAAAGGAATTTCTCTATTAAAGGTAGGAATATTACGATTAAGGTATTAACTCCAAGCGACGTAGTAGAGGTGTTAGATTTTCACTTAAGAAATAGAGAGTTTTTAAGGAGGTTTGAACCTTCTAGAGTTGAAGAATTTTACACAATAAACAATCAAAAGCATAGTTTGACGGAGAATTACAAACAGTTTTTAAATGGTAATGGCATTAATTTTGGTATATATAAAAGCGATAGATTTATTGGGAAAATAAGAATATCTAATATTGTTATGGGTGTTTTTAAAAATGCGTTTATAGGTTATTCTATGGATGAGAAAGAACAAGGTAAAGGGTATATGAAAGAAGCAGTTAAACTAGTAGTGAATTATGCATTTGAGGAATTGGAACTTCATAGAATCGAAGCAACTACTTTAATAGATAATGAAAAATCACAAAGAGTTCTAAGAGGCTGTGGATTTAAAGAACTTGGAATAAGCGAAAAATACCTATACATAAATGGAGCGTGGAGAGATCATATGGTTTTTTATAATGTTAAAAGTGACTAATTGACCTTTTTTATTTAAAAAGAATGAAAAAGTGTTGACAAATGATTAAACAACTGATAAAGTAGTAGAAGTCGTCACTTGATGACAAAGCAAATTGGTCTTTGAAAATTAAACAGAGAAATAGGTAAAGATAGCAAAATAATATTTTGCTAAACCAGTTAATTACTTTAGTAAATAAAGTGAATTTTAGTCGTAAGACTAAATAGTATGTAATGAGCTTGAGTAACAA
>JANZQE010000087.1:0-3073 GCA_038040705.1 Clostridium sp.
AGTTTGATTGTTAGAATATTAACAATCAAAATTAAATACATATATACACTGATTATGATCCAATTGAATTTAAAAATAACTATACTTGAACAACTAGGAGGATATTTATGGAAGTTAATTTCACCTTGAAACTAGCTAGGTGTAAAGGATGTGGCATTTGTGTAGCCTTTTGTCCAAAGCATATTTTAGCGTTAGATACCTTAGGAAAGGTATATGTAATTGATGAATCAGAGTGCATAAACTGCGGACAATGTGAACTCCTTTGTCCTGATTATGCAATTTATGTAGAAAAGAGGGTGAAAATATGAATGAAGCTAGATTAATGCAAGGAAATGAGGCTTGTGCAGAGGGTGCATTAGCTGCTGGCGTGGATTTTTTTGGAGGATATCCAATCACTCCCTCTACAGAAATCGCCGAAATTATGTCTAGGGAGCTTCCTGCTTTAGGAGGTACTTTTATTCAAATGGAAGATGAGATTGCTGGAATTGCAGTGGTACTCGGTGCAGTCTTAGCTGGAAGAAAAGGTCTTACGGCTACTTCAGGACCAGGTTTTTCTCTTAAACAAGAATTAATCGGTTATGGATGTATGGCTGAGATTCCACTTGTAATTGTAAACGTTCAACGTTCAGGTCCATCTACAGGTCAGCCTACTTCCCCTGCGCAAGGAGATGTAATGCAGGCTCGTTGGGGGACTCATGGCGACCATCCCATGATTGCTCTATCTCCTTGGACAGTTAGAGAATCTTTTGATGTGGCCGTACTTGCCGTAAATTATGCAGAAAGGTTCCGTACCCCTGTTATTATATTATTAGATGAAGTTGTTGGTCACATGCGTGAAAGTGTTATTTTACCTGAAACTTCAGATATAGAAGTGTACCCAAGGCGCATGCCAACATGCACAAAAGAAGAGGGCTACAAACCATATACTCCAATGGCTGATCTTGTACCAAATGTTCCTAACTTCGGTACTGGTCACCGCATTCATGTTACAGGACTTATCCATGATGAAACTGGTTTTCCAACAGCTAGTGCAGACGTAACCGAGTTTACAATTAAACGATTGCATGAAAAAATAAGTAGAGTGCAAGATGAAATTACACATTATGATGAATTTTTTATGGAAGATGCGCAGTACGCAGTCTTAGCATATGGTGGAACATCTCGTACTGCTTACGCGGCCGTAGAAATAGCTCGCCAAAAGGGAATTAAAGTAGGTATGATTCGGTTAATGACTATCTGGCCTTTTGCTGACAAGGTTGTCAATGATTTATCTAAAAAAGTTAAGAAGATCCTTGTGCCTGAAATGAATTACGGACAACTTGTTTTAGAAGTAACTCGTGCTGCCATTGGAGAGGCACAGGTAATTTCTCTTCCAAAATATAATTCAGAAATATTTACCCCTGAAGAAATATGTGTTGCAATTGAAGCACTTACAGTGGAGGTGGCAAAATGAGAACCTATGAAAAATATCTTCGCGAAGAACATCTACCACATATGTGGTGCCCAGGTTGTGGTAACGGAATTGTAATGAAATCCATTGCTAAAGCAGCAGAAAAGTTAGGACTTGACCAAAATAATACAGTCATTGTGTCTGGTATTGGTTGCTCTTCTAGAGCTTCTGGTTACATGGACTTTGATACTTTGCATACAGCCCATGGCAGAGCAATACCTTTCGCAACTGGTATTAAACTTGCTAATCCTAAACTGAAGGTCATTGTAATAACTGGTGATGGTGATTGTACTGCTATAGGTGGCAACCATTTTATACATGCCGCTCGAAGAAATGTTGATTTAACAGTAATACTTTTTAACAACAGTATTTATGGTATGACCGGTGGACAGGAATCTTGCCTTACACCAGTTGGTAAAAATGCTACAACCGCGCCATTTGGATCAGTAGATCGTCCTTTCGATCCCTGTGAACTTGCCAGAGGTGCTGGTGCTACTTATATTGCCCGTGGTACTGCTTATCATGCAAAACCACTAGTTGATCTAATTGCCCAAGGTATTTTAAGTAACGGATTTTCTCTAGTAGAAGCAATTACGCAGTGCCCTATTGCTTATGGTAGAAGAAATAAAATGGGTGATGCATCAGAAATGTTGAAGTCTATGAAAGAAAATGCAGTAAACCTAGCAGCCTATGAAAAATTATCAGATGACCAAAAGTGTGACAAGTATCCAATTGGTATTTTATATAATAAAGAGGCTCCTGAATATACCGCAGAGTATGCTAGAGTCATTAAAATGGCCAAGGAGGGGAAATAATGCTACAAATACGATTATGTGGTTCCGGTGGTCAAGGTGTAATTACAGCAGCGATTATCCTAGCGGAAGCAGCCATTATGGAGGGTGCTCAGGTGGTACAATCTCAGTCTTATGGTCCAGAAGCACGCGGTGGCGCTTCAAAGGCGGAAGTGATAATAGATCAAAAATCCATCTATCATCCTAAAGTAACTAAACCAGATATAGTACTAGCTCTAACACAACAAGCTGCCGACAAATATTCTGCAGACCTTTGTGGTCAAGGAGTCCTTATTGTTGATGAAGACTTAGTTCCTAATTCTCCCGCTCACCCAAATGTAGTCAAAGTTCCAATGACACGTTTGGCTGTGGAGGAGCTCGGAAAAAATTTATTTACAAATATTGTTGCTTTAGGCCTTTTAGTAAAAGTGACAGGTGTAGTTTCCCTTGAATCCATTCAAAAGGCAGTTGCAAAAAGAGTTCCTAAAGCAACCATAGAAAAAAATATGAAGGCTTTACAGCTGGGGTATGATTCAATATAAATTATTATATTTTAGGAAAAGGTATAACATACTTATGTTATGCCTTTTTCTATTGTCGTCATAATTATTAGTAATTATAATATTTACAAATAGGCCTTTAAATGCTAAAATTAACCTATAACTCTTGTCAAAATTCAGTTAAACCCTAGAATTATTGGAGCATATTCTTTTATCCTTAAAGGAGAAGTGACTTAATTTATGAGTATTAAAATTAAAATAATTATTAGCTACTTAATATTAACTATACTTACATCAAGTTTTTTAGGAATTTTAATTGGAAAAATAACAAA
>JANZQE010000088.1:0-4028 GCA_038040705.1 Clostridium sp.
AAGCAGTAGAAGATGTAGGTGGGCAATTAAATGCATTTACAGGTAAAGAGGCTACATGCTTTTATATAAAAGCATTAGATACACATTTAGAATTATCCTTGGATGTTTTGTCAGATATGCTTTTCAATAGTAATTTTTCAGAAGAGGAAATTGAAAAGGAAAAAGGTGTTGTTATTGAAGAAATAAAGATGAGCGAAGATTCACCAGAAGATGTTTTGATAGATTTACATACAAAAGCAATTTGGGATGAAGATTCTATTTCATTACCCATTTTAGGGACTGCTTCTACAGTTAGATCTTTTAGTAGAAAGACTATATTAGACTATATAGACTCCCATTATGATCCGAAAAACTTAGTCATATCAATTGCTGGTAAATTTGACATGAAAAATATAGAAAAGCTCCTTGAGAAATATTTTGGTGAGTGGAAGTGTAAAGATACAAACATTACTAAATATAGTAGTCCTAAGTTATGTAACAACCATTACTTTAGAAAAAAAGAAATTGAGCAACTCCATATAAGTCTAGGGATGCCTGGTGTGGAAACGGGAAATGATGATACCTATGCTCTAATATTATTAAGTAATATATTAGGAGGAGGAGCATCTTCAAGATTATTTCAAAAAATTCGTGAAGAGTTAGGGGTGTGCTATTCAATATATTCCTATATATCAGCCTTTAAAAACACAGGAATAGTAAGCATTTATGCGGGAGTAAATCCGACGCAAGCAAAAATTGCAATTGATGCAATACAAGAAGAGGTAACTAAATTCGCTAAAATAGGAATTGATGAAGAAAGACTTTGCAAAACTAAAGAACAGTTAAAGGGAAGTTACATTCTTGGACTTGAAAGCACCAGTAGTAGAATGTTTAGCAACGGAAAATCTTTTATGTCTTTGAATAAAATTAATTCGCCTAAAGACGTACTTAGAAAGATAGACGAAATAGATATGTCGACGGTTAATACTGTTATGGAAAGGACTTTTAAAAAAGGTATTATAAATTCTGCTTTTGTTGGAAAAGATGAAGAAGTACTACAAAATGTGTTCAAGGGTAATATTATTTCCGTTGAAAAGTAAAATTATTTATAATTATATAAAAAACATGCATAACTCCTTAACAATTTCCATAGTATTCTATGAGTATTGTTAAGGAGGATGTTTGTATGGAAGACAATATAAAGTTATATAGTGAAATGGAAAGATATGAAATTATTAATATTAATGATGGTGATAAATATAATAATTTAGGCAATAATGATGTGGTTATCGATGAGAATGGACTTTTGAAATTTTTAATAATTAACGAAGGTAGCTCTAAATTTAGTTTTTTTCGTAATAGTGATATGATTGAGATATCTTGGGAGTATGTTAAAAAAATAGGTTCTAGAACTATAATTATAGACGTTGATAATGAATTTTTAAAAAAATCTCGTATTTAACTTTGGAGGACAGAAATGAAGATTTTAGTGCAGAAGTTTGGGGGGACATCCGTCTCAACTAAGGAAAAGAGAAAACTTGCAGTATGTAAAGTTCTAAATGCAAAGGCTGAGGGATATTCCCCTGTGGTCGTAGTATCTGCCATGGGGAGAAAAGGTGATCCTTATGCTACAGATACTTTATTATCATTAGTAGCTGATAATTTTAAGATGGCAAACCCATTAGCAATAGATTTACTAATGAGCTGTGGTGAAATTATAAGTACCGTAATAATGTGTAATGAATTAAATGATAATAAAATTGATGCTGTGCCACTAACTGGAGGACAAGCAGGTTTAATGACAGATTCTAATTATAATAATGCAGCAATAATTAATGTTGACACACAAAAAATACTGAATATTTTGCAAAGTGGAAAGATCCCCGTAGTAGCAGGATTTCAAGGCCAGGATGAAAAAGGCTACGTTACGACTATTGGGAGAGGTGGCAGCGACGTTACTGCTGCGAGACTAGGTGCAGCGCTTAATGCAGTAGAGACTCGAATATACACGGATGTGGATGGTATTATGACAGCTGATCCAAGAATAGTTTCTGAGGCTAGCTTAATTAAAAAAATAAGTTATGATGAAATTTTTCAATTTGCGGATCAAGGAGCTAAGGTGATACACCCAAGAGCTGTAGAAATATCTAAAAAATATAATATACCACTGGTAATAAAGAATACTATGAACGATTGCGATGGAACAGTAATTAGCCATTTAGATGAGGAAGCTTATAAAAATATAATTACAGGTATCACTCATATGAATAATAGAGTCCAAATAAAGATATGCAAAAATTCAGATCCTAGCTATGATGATCTATTTGATATTTTAGCTGAAAATCTAATTAGCATAGATCTTATAAACGTGTTTCCAAAAGAAAAAATATTTACAATTGATGAAAAAGATTATGAAAAATTTGAGAATTTAATTAAAGGACTTAATATGGCTTATTCTTTTATAAAGGATTGTAGTAAACTTTCAATTATAGGTTCCAAAATGAGAGGTATACCTGGAGTTATGGCGAGAATCCTTAAGGCATTGACTAGAGAAAATATTGAGGTGCTACAAACGGCCGATTCTCATATGACTATATGGTGTCTTGTAGAAACCGGATATGTTGAAAAAGCAATTAATGCACTACACAAGGAATTTAAATTAGGATAAAAAATGCATATAGTTTCTCTTAATGCACAAAATATAAATGGATTAGGAGGAATGAAAATGCTAAAAACTGAAAAAATCAATGAAAAGGAAAAAGGAATCTTTAAAAACCAAAACATTGAAAATGAAGATTCTGAAAAAAATGAAAAGCTTGAAAATATTAAAGAATTGGGAACAACTAATATTCCAACTCAAGACGAAAAAATTCAAATTTTACCTATTATAGGTCAAATAGAAGGTCATATGATGTTGTCACCCCAAACGAAAGCTACCAAGTATGAACATGTTATCCCACAATTAATTGCTATGGAAAGAGATGAAAAAGTTAAAGGTATTCTTATTGTTTTAAATACTGTAGGAGGAGATGTGGAAGCAGGACTTGCAATCGCAGAGATGATTCGTAG
Organism: Clostridium sp.; assembly: GCA_038040705.1. Classification (GTDB taxonomy): domain Bacteria; phylum Bacillota; class Clostridia; order Clostridiales; family Clostridiaceae; genus Clostridium_AD. The sequence continues at coordinate 3,049 of JANZQE010000088.1, forward strand.
TTTAAGTAAACCAACGGTGTCACTGGTTATTGGAGGAGGTCATTCAATAGGTATACCTCTAGCAACAGCTGCTACGCACTCATTTATTTCACCCTCTGCTACTATGATAATTCATCCAATAAGAATGAATGGTTTAATAATAGGTGTACCGCAAACTTTTGAGTATTTTAATAAAATGCAGGAAAGAATAACTGAATTTATTATTAGAACTTCTCGCATCGATAAGGAAAATGTAAAGAGATTAATGACTCAAACGGATGAGCTTTTAAACGATATGGGTACTATACTTATAGGGAAACAAGCAGTTGACAATGGATTAATAGATGAAGTTGGTGGAATAAGCGAAGCCCTAGCAAAATTAAATAAAATGATAGATGAAAAATAGAAATAGATATAAATAGGTTGTTTTAACCTATTTATATCTATTTTTATTATTTATTGCTATGATTAGTATGAATTTAAAAAACTTCTTATATAATTAGTTCTAAATTTAACTATAAATCTATAGAAAGTTAAAGGAAATTTATAAATTTTGTAGAAATATTAAGGGTGGAGGTGATACTTTGGCTAGAAAAAAAACTAAATCAAAAGCTTTAAAGAGTGTAGACACGGATAATGAAATTTTTGGAATCATTTTAATAACAATGGGAATATTGATTCTATTTAGTATATTTTCCACTATATTTTCAAGTTCCAATTCTATATCAGGTACAATAGGTGGTGTTATTAATCAGGTACTTTTTGGAGTACTAGGTGTAGGAGCATATCTTTTGCCGTTTTTTGTAATATTTATCGGCATTTGTTACATTGTAAAGAAAGGTAAGATAAATTTCAGTAAGAAATTTTATGGAATAATAATTTTTATAACTAATACGTTGTTATTTATACAAATGTTAACTTTAAATAAGTATTATGTTAAAGATGAATTTTTGCAAGGGATAAATAAAATATACAATTCAGAAAGTGTGATGCATGGAGGG
>JANZQE010000089.1:0-9058 GCA_038040705.1 Clostridium sp.
AAATGAACAGATACGCAGTTACAAGTGCAAATTATTTTACTGCTTTAGCTATAGGGCTTTTAATGATTATAGTTAAACCTCCACTTAAAATTAACTTTTCTACAACAAATTTTATTGCTGAGTTCATTAATGTTTTATCACAAAACAATGTGGTTTTTTCTAAGGATGCCAGTTTTGTTTGGGCGATGTTACTTGGTATAGTAGGGGGCGTTTTTTTCTTTTTGTCATTCCTTTATTATCAAAAAAGTGTAAAGGAAAATGGCGCATCTCTTTCTGGAACATTTGGCAAGCTTGGTATTTTAGTACCTATGATATTTTCTATTATATTTTGGAAGGAGATTCCTAAAGCTATTCAATGGATAGGAATATTTATAGCTTTATTTTCAATAATCTTTTCCAATATATCACATGATGAAAATAAAAATACAAGCATAAATTTAACACTGATTTTATTATTTTTATTTGGAGGTATGGCAGAATTTCAAAACAAGTTATTTCAGAAATATGCTTTAATAGAATATAAAGACTTATTTTTATTTGTTATATTTCTTACAGCATTTTTATTTAGTTTATACTTCGTTACAAAATCAGATAAGATAGTAATGAAAAGAGATTTACTCATGGGAATGTTGGTGGGGATACCAAATCTATTTTCTTCTTATTTTCTTATAATGGCTTTAAATTCTATTAAAGCATCCATAGCTTTTCCAGTGTACAGTGCAGGAAGTATAATATTTATAAGCATAGGAGAAGTAGTCTTATATAAAGAAAAATTATCTAAAAAGAATCAAATAGCGATAGTACTTGTAATTATAGCATTGATATTAATTAATTTAGGACAATACTAAAGTGAATACATATTAAACTTGTGATATAATCACAGTATTATAAAAAAATATAAGGGGGACTGAATGTGAAATTTGTTACTTACGAATATAAAAATGAAACTTCAGCAGGAATACTTTTAGGAAATAAAATAATTCCTATTAACGAGGCTATGAAAAGGCTTAATCTACCTGATATTAATGGGCTACAGGAGTTTATAGAGATTGCAGATGACAAGGTAATAACAATATTAGAAAATGAAGTGAATATAAATAATGATTTTACCTTAGAGTTATCAGAGGTAAAACTTGTGGCGCCAATTCCTTACCCTAAAAGAAATGTGTTTTGTATAGGAAAAAATTATGAGGAACATGCAAAGGAAATTAAGATAACTCAGATTTCAGATAATTTCATACCAGAGCATCCAATATACTTCACTAAGGTCGCTAGTCCAGCTATAGCAACTGGAGATAAAATTTGTTTTTCAAAAGAAGCTACGACTGAGGTGGATTATGAAGCTGAGCTTGCAGTTATTATAGGAAAGGAAGGGACAAACATAAAGCAAGAGGATGCAGAGGAGTATATATTTGGGTATACTGTTGCAAATGATGTTTCAGCAAGGGACCTTCAAGCAAAGCACAAGCAATGGTTTAAAGCTAAAAGCTTGGACACCTTTTGTCCTATGGGCCCTACAATAGTTCATAAAAATGATATTGTTTTCCCTGTAGAGTTAAACATACAGTGCAAAGTTAATGGTGAACTTAGACAAAACTCCAACACTAGAAATATGATTTTTGATATTGCTTATATTATAAGCGATTTGTCTAAAGGATTTACACTTAAGCCTGGCGATATAATTTGTACAGGCACACCTGCAGGTGTTGGAATGGGATTTATACCACCTAAAGTCTTGAAAGATGGCGATGTAGTGGAGTGCTATGTGGAGAATATAGGCTCAATTGTAAATGAAGTTTACAACAAAAACTAAAAGAAATTCAAGTAAATGAAGAACGGATGCCGAGTAGGGCATCCGTTCTTCTTAAAAGTAATTGTTCGTTAAACCTATTTTGTTATAAATCCTTTTTTTTCTAAAAATTCTTTCATATGAGGTCTTTGAGGTACCTTCATTTGACTAGATATTTGATTTGTCCACGTGTCTAATCTTTTACCTTTAGTCCTTCTTTCATAATAATCTTTAATATGAATATCGTATTCTTCTATTTTCTCAGCATCACCGTTAGCGTTATACTCATCTGTTTTAAATATCACGTCTATCGGCAATCTTTCTTTTTTTTCTGGGTTATGATTAGGATAACCTAGGCACATTCCAAATACAGGATATACACCATATGGCAAACGTAAAATTTCACTAATTTGTGATGGATTATTTCTCACTCCACCTATATAAACTCCACCAAGGTCTAAAGATTCTGCAGCAATTATAGCATTTTGGGCGGAAAGAGCAGTGTCCACAGTTGCTACAATGAAAGACTCAGTATACCCTTCTGCCATTGTTACATTATCAACCTCACAAGATGTTTTAGCACGGTTTAAATCCGCACAGAAAACTAAAAATATTGGGCACTGTTCTATATAGCTTTGTTCACCTGAAAGATAGGCTATTTTTTTACGATTATCAATATTTTTTACACTTATAATTGTATAAGCTTGAACATAGCTAGAAGTTGCAGCGCTTTGTGCACATTCAATAATTGCTTTTAGTTTTTCATCTTCTATAGGTTGCTCTTTAAATTTTCTTATGGATTTATGAGACTTTAATAAATTTATAGTTTCATTCATATCAATTACCACCTTAATTAGAAATTTATTTTGTGTTTAGTTGACGCGCTATTGAAATCATTAAATTTAATAGCATTTACTCCTGTGAACAATATACCACAAACTAAAGAAAATAAAAAGTTAAACTGCGTGAATTAGTAATGTACTTAAAATCCGTTCTAGGGTATAAATGAAAGGAATACAGTGTATGATAGGATTAAATGATACATTAATACATTTGGAGAGGCTCAAAGGTATGGTATAAAAGGGGTGGTTTGTAATGAATAAATCAAAAGCATTAAGAAGAGGAGATACAATAGGGCTTGTTGCACCTTCTAGCGCATTACGTCAAGCAGATGAACTTGAAAAATCCATTAAAGCACTTGAGGCGCAGGGATTTAAACTTGTAATAGGAAAAAGCTGTGGTGAAAAATATGGATATCTATCAGGTAGTGATGAGGCTCGTGCAAGAGACATAAATACAATGTTTGAGGATAGTAATATTGATGCAGTTTTCTGTTTAAGAGGTGGATACGGAGCCCCAAGGATTCTTGATAGGTTAGATTATAATATGATTAGTAAAAATCCTAAGATTTTCATGGGATATAGTGATATAACTGCAATTCATATAGTATTAAATCAAATATGTGATTTAATTACCTTTCATGGACCTATGGTTGCTACAGATATGGTAGATAATTTCAATGAGTTTTCAAAAGAGAGTTATTTTAATGCAATAACTAATATTAACCCCTTAGGACAGATGAAAAATCCTATAGGTTTTGACATTAAATCAATGGTATCCGGAAAGGCCAGCGGTAAAATAGTAGGTGGGAATTTATCGTTAATTGCAGCGACTATAGGGACGCCTTATGAAATAGATACAAAGGGTAAAATTCTGTTTTTAGAAGACGTAGATGAATTTACTTACTCTGTAGATAGGATGCTTACACAACTTAGACTTTCAGGAAAGTTTAAAGATTGTGTGGGTATAATTTTAGGTGATTTTAAAAATTGTTTACCTCAATACGAGGATTTTGATCATACTTTGATGCAGGTATTTAATGATATTATAGTGATAGCTAATAAACCTACTATATATAATTTCATGGCAGGCCATTGTACTTCTAAAATTACAATTCCTCTTGGGGCAAAAGCACTTATAGATGCTGATAATTCTAACCTTACAATTATAGAGAGTTCTTTGAAATAAGATTAAAGTAAATTTAATCTATTGTCATTTTATTTATATTTACAACTATAGATTGATATGCTAGAATTGTTTATTATATAAAAAGTTTGAAATAAGTTATATAGCTTATGGATTTATTTAAGTGATGTGGGGGAGTTCGATGACAAAAGGACAAATTGAAGCGAAATTAAGCGAAGCAATTAGTAAATTTGAGATTGAGCACATGGGTAGAGGTCCAGAAAAAATTCGGACAATTATCTTTGAAGATTTAATAATAGTTAGGCTAAAAGGTTTCCTTAGTAAATCAGAACAAAGTCTTTCTCAAAACAAGGAGGGCATTGACTTAATAAAAAAAGTAAGGACAGCACTGTTTGAGAATGCAAGAGAAAGCTTAGAAAAAACTATAAAATCTCTAATTGGTGTTAATATAATAAGTACCTATTCCGATGTAAGCACCAAAACAGGCGAAAAAATTATAGCTATAGTTGTAGATGAAGATATTGAAAGAAAACTTATAAAATAATTTTGGAAGACTCATTGAGGGGTTAACAACCAGTCAAGGAGTAAGCCAATAGCAATAACTCTTATAGAGGAGTATTTGCTATTGGTTTTTTTTATGTCTGATTATTGGACAAACTTTATGAAAGCGGTGATACAAATGAATCATAAATTATCAAAATTAAATAACCCTGAAAATGCTGGAAGGTGGATTTTTGTTGTTTTAGGTATTATAATTATGATGTGCTTAGGTACTGTCTACTCGTGGAGCGTTTTTAGGCTTCCAATTGAAAAGTTTTATGAAATAGGATCTACTCAAAGCGGTCTTCCTTACATGTTTTTTTTAGCCTCTTATTCACTTTTTATGCTTTTAACCGGAAAACATTTAGACAGGTACAGTCCTAGTATAATTATTTCTTTTGGTGCCATACTTGTAGCGTTAGGGTGGGTATTATCTGCATATGCACCCAATATATATGTTTTAACTATTACCTACGGAATCATAATTGGTGCAGGTGTGGGTATAGCTTATGGTGCTCCGATGACAGTAGTAGCAAAGTGGTTTCCAGAAAAGAAAGGGCTAGTAGTAGGTATTGTTTTAATTGGATTTGGATTATCTCCATTTATAACAGCGCCTCTTGCAAGAAACCTAATAGAGAGTTATGGGATTGAAAAGGCCTTTCTAATATTAGGGATATCTTTTGGAGTTATGCTTCCTTTGCTTTCGACTGCATTTAAATATCCTTCCAAAGAACAGGATAAAAGCCTGATATCATCTTCTAGTACTAAAAAGCATGTAAATGACATTAACACTTCACAAATGATCAAATCACATGGATTTAAAGGACTATATTTTAACTTTTTAATAGGTACAATGATTGGACTTATGCTAATTGGAATGACAAGTAATGTTGGGGTTGAATTAATAAAGCTATCGCCTAAAACCGTAGCCTTATTAATATCAGTGTTTGCAGTTTTTAATGGGCTAGGTAGACCTGTATTTGGATTACTTACGGATAAATTGTCCTATAAAAAGTCTATGTTAATTTCTTATATTCTAATTATTATAGCGGCGCTATTAATGCTATTCGCAAATGATGGTAGCATCATATTATTTAGCATATCGTTTTCTATATTTTGGTTTAATCTTGGAGGATGGTTAGCTATTGCTCCCACCTCAACTCTTATAATGTATGGAACAAAACATTATAGCCAAAATTATGGTGTTGTCTTTACTGCATATGGCATAGGAGCTATCATTGGGGTATTGTCCTCGGGCCTTATAATTGACGTACTTAAGAATTATCATTCTATCTTTTATTTTGTAATAGGTTTATGCATTATTGGCGTGGTTTCAATCAAGGTGCACTAGATTGTAAGGTGTTTCCTGGTATACATAGTAATTTAACCAATTAGAAAATAGCAGATTAGAATGGCCCCTCCATTTTACAATAGGTGGTTTTGATGGGTCGTCATTGGGAAAATAGTTGTCTGGAACATTTATGTTTAACCCTTTTGCTATGTCCCTCTCATATTCAGTTTTTAACGTTAATGGATCATACTCTGAGTGGCCAGTTACAAAAATTTGACGCCCCTTCTTTGCTGATACGATGTAAACTCCTGATTTTTCTGATTTGGATAAGATTTGTAGCTCTTTTATCTTATCAATATCAACCTTTCTTATTTCAGTATACCTTGATTGCGGAACGTAAAATTCATCATCAAAACCACTCAAAAGTCTTACATTTTGTTTAGTTATTTCATGTTTAAACACCCCAAACATTTTATTAACCAGTTTATGTTTTTTAAGTCCATAATGATAATAAAGTCCTGCTTGAGCACCCCAACAAATGTGCAAGGTTGAGTATACATTATGTACACTCCATTGCATTATTTTTTTAAGTTCACCCCAATAATCGACTTCTTCAAAAGGGACGCTTTCAATCGGAGCTCCTGTTATTATCATTCCATCGAATTTAGAATCCTTTATTTCATCGAAAGTATTATAAAATTTAATCAGATGTTCTTCAGATGTATTTTTGCATGCATGGGTTTCAGGGTGCAGAAGTACAATATCTATCTGTAGAGGAGAGTTTCCAAGAAGCCTTAAAATTTGTGTTTCAGTTTCAATTTTTGTGGGCATAAGGTTTAAAATTATAATTTTTAAAGGGCGAATATCCTGATGAAAAGCTCGGTCTTCTGTAATAGTAAATATATTTTCTTTGTTTAAAATCTTAAATGCTGGTAGGTTGTCAGGTATTTTTATTGGCATTTTGAAACCTCCTTATATTAAGTTTATCCTATAAATTAATTGTAATATTACTATATTGTCTAATAATTGTCAACAGAGGGTTGCATTAGGTAATATTAAATGGTAGGCTTCATTGTAAATCTATAGATAATTAAACATATGATAAAATAGAAAATTACAGAAAATTTTAAAAAAAGAAATTTTAGTGTTGACAAGTTGCATCGATGTATATATAATGAAAGGCAATAGAATAAATAAAGCTATGACGGAGAGAAAAATATCACTGTTGCAACTACAGAGAGCCAACGTTTGATGAGAGTTGGTGTTGAAGCTGGTATGTAATGATCACTCCGTAGCTGCTGAGTTGACCTTGAAATAAATATAATTATGAGTTGCAAATTACAATTTTAATTGCATAATTAATTATAACGACTGCAGAGTTTTACATTGAGTAAACAAAGACGGATGCTCCCGATATAGAGCTATGGTTAAAGAAACTTATTTTAATGTTTTACTTGACCAAAAACAAGGAGGTAATTTATAATAATAGATTACGAACTAGGGTGGTACCACGAATCTTTCGTCCCTATAAACATAGTTGATATGTGTTTATAGGAATGGAAGATTTTTTATTTGTCCCAAAAAGGAGGAATTAAAATGTATAAAACTATAAGTGCTAAGGTAGAGAATGGTATAGATGCTTTAGTAAGAGTTACCAATATCTTAAGAAGAAAAGAATTTCAGATAAGAGGTCTCGTAATGACAGAAGGTGAAACTAGAGAGTACTCAAATCTTATGATTACAATAGAAGAAGGCTCTAATTTAGGGATAGAACAGGCAATGATGCAACTTAGAAAAATAATAAATGTACACGAAATTAAAGAATTGAAGGATGTTGAATAGTTTGAAAATAGAAACAATAAAAGACAGGAAAATTTTATTTAGTCATTTGGAGAATAAATATAATATATCGAAAAAGCACATTGAGAGCATTCATAATGTGTTTTTTTTGATGTATTATGAGAAGAAATTTTTGTATATGTATAGTATATATTAGGTTTTAAAAGGGGCTTTTTTCTAAATATATATTTTTAAAGTGATTTATAGGAGCTTTTTACGTTTTTCTACAAATTTAAAGGAGAAATATAAATGATTGTAGAAGTATTAATATAAATATAAATTATTAAAAAGTACTTATATGTTAAATTAACTAATATGTAGCGTCTTAAAATTACATGAGGAGGAATTTAAATGTCAGAAAATTTGATTAAAATATTAATATGTGATGACTCTTTGCTAATTAGAAAAAAGTTGAAAGAGGTATTAAATAATTGTGGATGTGAGAATATTTTAGAAGCGACTGATGGTCAATATGCAATAGATATATACAAACAAAACAATCCCGATTTAGTCTTTATGGACATAATTATGCCTATAAAAGATGGTATCCAAGCTGTTAAAGAGATAGTGGAATTTGATAAAGATGCAAAAGTAGTAATGGCATCTTCAGCAGGAACAAAAGAACATGTAAAAGAGGCAATAAAAGTAGGGGCGTTTGAATTTGTACAAAAGCCTTGGGAGAAAGAACAAATAAATAAGATTATTCACAATTTGAAATAGGGAAGGAGAGTTAAACTATGTTTAGTCAATATTTTGGTCAATACTTATTACATGCGAATTATCTAACTGCGCAGCAATTGTGTACAGCATTACAATATAAAGAGTCAGTTAGATTAAAACTCGGAGTTTTAGCTGTAAATGCAGGATATATGACTGCTGAACAGGCCGATAAAGTACATCAAATGCAAATGAAGGCAGATAAAAGATTTGGAGAGCTAGCTGTGGATGCACAGTTTTTAAAAGAGGAGCAATTGGAAGAATTGCTTTCTTCACAAAGCTTTGGTCATCTTTTATTAGCACAAGCATTAATAGATAAAAACTATATGTCTCTTGAAAAATTTGAAAGAGCAATGAGAGATTATAAGAGAAAATATAATATTACTGAGGGTCAATTTGAGGCCATACAAAAGGATGATGTAGCTGAAATTATAAATATTTATGTAAATCTAGATGATGATAAATACGGTATTGAAATAAAAAACTATATTTCTCTATTTATGCGAAATGTAATTCGTTTTATAAATTCGGAGATTTATACAGATACTATTATTAAAGTTGAAGAGTACAAAACAGAATGTGCAGTATCGCAAATAATAAAAAACTCCATAAGTTTACATACATATATTAATGCAGAGCAAGATGTGTTTGTAAAACTAGCTTCTATATATGCAGAGGAAGAATTAGTTAGTATGAGTGAATTGGCTAAAGATGCTGTAGGTGAGTTTTTAAATTTGAATAATGGATTATATCTTGTAGGGATGTCTAATATAGGAGTAGAATTAGACATGGAACCACAGTCACTTTGTTTTGATAACACAATTTGCACTACATATGTGCTTCCAATAGAATTGCCTTTCGGTAAAATGGAACTTATAATATCTCATTTATAGTAA
>JANZQE010000090.1:0-9318 GCA_038040705.1 Clostridium sp.
CATAAACTCAATCAAATTTTTTAGAATTTAATATTACTTCAGCTTCTATTTCTGCCGCCCTAAGTGCCGCTGCTGTGTCTGTTGATAATTAGGGTTTTCCAGTCCCAGCTGAAAATATAACGACTCTACCCTTTTCCAAATGTCTCATAGCCCTTCCTCTTATAAATGGTTCAGCTATTTCCTTCATTTCAATGGCAGTTTGCACCCTAGTCTTTACATCTACATTTTCTAGTGAATCTTGAAGTGCTAATGCATTAATACAAGTTGCCATCATTCCCATATAATCCGCAGTAGTCCTATCCATTCCTTTACCGCTTCTACCACGCCATATATTTCCGGCTCCAACAACTATCCCTATTTCAACACCAAGCTTTACTAGTTCTTTTATCTGAAGTGCTATCTCATTTGCAGTGTCAAAGTTTATCCCAAACCCTTGCGTGCCGGCTAATGCTTCTCCAGAAATCTTCAACATAATTCTTTTATATTTAGCAACTTCCATGAATATTACACCTCCAAATTAAAGTATTACTTATTTTAAAAAAGAGAACACGCAGTGTCCCCTTTAATTGTTATTTACCCTGAACCTGTCTTGCAACTTCTTCAGCAAAGTTTTCTACTTTCTTTTCTATACCTTCTCCTCTTTCAAACCTTACAAATCTTGTTACTTTTATGTCAGCACCAAGTTTTTTAGATTCTTCTTGAAGAAGTTTTGTAATAGTATAATCAGCATTTTTAACCCAAATTTGTTCAAGAAGACAAACTTCTTTGTAGTATTTATTCACTCTACCTTCAACCATTTTTTCAACTATCTTCTCTGGTTTTCCTTCGTTAAGTGCTTGAACTCTGTATATTTCTTTTTCTTTATCTAAAGTTTCATTATCGACACACGTATTATCTAAGAATAGCGGACTCGCAGCTGCGATTTGCATTGCAATATCTTTAGCAATCTTAATTAACACATCATCTTTTTTATCGCAGGCAAGTTCAACAAGAACACCAATTCTTCCACCACCATGGATATAACTTTGAACTACACCCTTTTCAATGGAGAACTTTTCAAATCTTCTTACAGACATGTTTTCACCAAGTTTTGATATTAATTCCGTAACAGCAGCCGTAACAGTAATCTCTTTATTAGCTATGTATTCTTCAGAAGTAAATTCATCAACAGTAGTTGAAGTAGTTTTCACAGCTTGCAAAGCAACATTTTTAGCTAAATTAACAAAGTCTTCATTAGCAGAAACGAAGTCCGTTTCACAATTAACTTCTACAACAGATCCTGTCTTCATATCTTCTGAAATATGCGTGCATACTATTCCTTCTGAAGCTATTCTTCCAGCCTTTTTAGAAGCAGCAGCCAGCCCTTTTTCTCTTAAAAGTTCAATGGCTTTATCAATATCACCATCTGTTTCAGTTAGAGCTCTTTTACAATTCATCATTCCAGCTCCGGTTCTTTCTCTTAACTCTTTAACCATGCTTGCACTAATCATTATTATTTCCTCCTATTCCCATCTAATTTAAAAGGTAAATGAAAGCATTAACTCCCACCTACCCCTCAAATGTTATATCAAAAATTTTCTTATCTGTTAAGCCTAATTACTATTATTCAGCTAATTGCTCGCCTTGTCTTCCTTCTATAATAGCATCAGCTAATCTTTCAGTTATTAATTTAACTGCTCTTATAGCATCATCATTACCTGGAATTACATAATCAATTTCATCTGGATCACAGTTTGTATCAACTATTGCAACTACAGGGATTCCAAGAGCTTTAGCTTCGGAAATCGCATTTTTTTCTTTCCTAGGATCTACAATAAATAGAGCTCCAATTTTGTTTGCATCCATGCTTCTAATTCCGCCTAAATTAATTTCTAATTTTTCTCTTTCATGCATAAGTTTACTTACTTCTTTTTTTGGAAGGACTTCAAAAACTCCATCTTCCTCCATTTTAAATAATTGTTCTAATCTTTGTATTCTTGTTTTAATTGTTTTAAAGTTTGTTAACATTCCGCCGAGCCATCTATTGTTTACAAAATGCATACCTGCTCTTACAGCTTCAAATTTAATAGCTTCCTGAGCTTGTTTTTTTGTACCTACAAATAAAACGTCTTTACCTTCTTCAGATACAGATTTAATGAAATCATATGCATCATCAATTTTTCTAACTGTTTTTTGTAAATCGATAATATAAATACCGTTTCTTTCTGTAAATATGTAAGGAGCCATTTTAGGATTCCATCTTCTAGTTTGATGTCCGAAATGAACACCTGCTTCTAATAATTGTTTCATTGATATAACTGCCATTAATAATAACCTCCCTGGTTTTTACCTCCATCACTATCATCTTATCAAAGTCCATATATAGGAACCCTTCCATAATTAAGCAATGTGTGTATTTTAGTACGTATGTAGTATATCACAAGATATTAATGTATTCAACAAAAATTTTTAATTGAAATAGAAAAATAAAAAGGCAAAGCAACATTGCCCTGCCTTAAATTTATTTTATTTTATTAAGTTCATCAATTAGTTTATCATTTAGTATCTTAATATGTGTACCCTTCATTCCAAGGGACCTTGATTCTATTACTCCTGCACTTTCAAATTTTCTAAGTGCATTAACTATAACAGATCTTGTTATTCCAACTTTATCTGCTATCTTAGAGGCTACAAGTAGCCCCTCAGGACCGTCTAATTCGTTAAAAATATGTTGTACAGCTTCGAGTTCTGAGTATGATAGTGTTCCGATAGAAAGTTGTACCACTGCTTTTTTTCTTGCTTCTTCTTCTATTATATCATTTTTCGCTCTCAATATTTCAAGCCCAACTATAGTAGCGCTATATTCTACTAAGACTAAATCGTCATCTGTAAAATCCTTATCAAATCTTGCTAGTAAAAGTGTACCTAATCTTTCTCTATTTCCGTTTATTGGTACAATTGTGGTTATTTTATTATCTACCGCACATTCCTTACTATCATCTAGTACACAAAAGGTTTTATTGGTAAGATTTTCTTTAGTTTCATTAATAGTAAGCAAATTGTTATTGTAATTTTCAGGGAATCTCATATTTTTAATTATTTCATCTTTTACGATATCACATTCGTATCCACCCGATAGTGTATAACCCAATATTTTGCCTCTTCTACTAACAATATACACATTACATTGCAATACATCACTTAGTAAATTACAAATGTCTTCAAAAACTACTGGTTCTGTCCCTGATTTTTGCAATATCTTATTTAACTTCCTCGTTTTATCTAATAATGACACGATATTCCTCCTCATTTATGATATGATCTACGCCTATAATATTTAAGCCAACACTTAAAGTAAAATTCTTTATAATTATAAAATTCAAAATATTTTTAATTTTTAGAATTGTTCCTTCTCCATTTAATAATATCATAATATTAATGCCATTTCAATAATTATTCTTATATTTCGACATAATATTTATGAATTATTTATAAATATTTAGGAAATTGCTTATTTATTAAACATATTTTACTTTTCTTCAGTTTTTTCTTCAATACTTTCTTCCGCTTTATATTCCCTATGTTTACATTCTGCGTTTGAGCATTCCGTGAATTCTCCTTTAGATTTACTATATTTCTTTAGCATATAAGTATCACACTTAGGACATTTTATAATAGTAGGCTCAAACCAACTCACGAAATCACACTTTGGATAATTACTGCATCCAAAAAATTTAGTACCCTTTTTACTTCTTCGTTCTAACACTTTCCCATCACATTTAGGGCAATTAACTTCTAGTTCTTTAGTAATTGCTTTTGTGTTTTTACATTCAGGGTAACCAGGGCATGCTAGGAAATCACCAAACCTTCCGTGTTTTATCACCATGAACTTACCACATTTATCACATACAACCTCAGTAACTTCATCTTCAATTGTAATTTTAGCTATTTCTTTCTCAGCGATTTCAATATCCTTTTTTAAGGGTGTAAAGAAAATATCCACTATATCTTCCCATTTTTCTTGTCCCTCTTCTATAGTATCTAAATTATTCTCCATTTGTGCGGTAAACTCTACATCTACTATTTGTTTGAAGTATTCACTTACTATATTATTTACGATATTTCCAAGTTCAGTTACTTCTAGTGTTTTTTTATCTTTTTCTATATATCTCCTACCAAGAAGAGTTGAAATAATTGGTGCATAAGTACTAGGTCTTCCTATGCCATTTTCTTCTAAAGTTTTTACAAGAGATGCTTCAGAAAATCTTGCAGGAGGCAATGTAAAATGCTGCTTTCCTTGAATGCTCTCATTTACTAAAATATCTTTCTCAGTAAGTTCTGGAAGTTTAAGTGTGTTTTCATCTTCATCTAAGTCTTCATTGTAAATTTTTCTAAATCCGTCGAAAGTTACTTTAGATCCGGATGCCTTAAGTATATAGTCTCCATTTTCTATATCTATCGATACAGTATTTAGTAAACACGATTCCATTTGACTAGCAACATACCTATTCCAAATCAAGGTATACAGCTTATATTGTGGTGCTTTTAATGTTTTCTTTGCTATTTCCGGTGTTATTTCAACATAAGACGGTCTAATAGCTTCATGAGCATCCTGTATATTTTTTTTACCTTTAAATATTCTAGGAGTCTCAGGATAATATTTTTCTCCGTATTTATTTGCAATAAATTCTTTTGCATTTTTTTGTGCTTCTTCGGATATTCTAACAGAGTCAGTCCTCATATATGTAATTAGTCCTACTGTTCCATGTCCCTCAATATTTATACCTTCATATAATTGTTGTGCTACAGACATAGTTCTTTTAGTTGTAAAATTAAGTTTTCTATACGCATCTTGCTGAAGCGTACTTGTTGTAAATGGTGGAAGTGGATTTTTGCTCTTAGAAGCTTTCTTTATTTTCTTTACAATAAATTCTTTTTTATTAAGTGTGTTAATAATTTCATCACTTTCACCTTTAGAATTTATCTCAATTTTCTTCCCACCAACAGAAACTAATTTAACATTTAAATTATGAGGTTCTCCTTCTTTATGCAGGAGGCACTCTATAGTCCAATACTCCTGAGTAACAAAATTTTGTATTTCCTTTTGTCTATCACAGATTATTTTAAGCGTAACCGATTGAACACGCCCTGCACTAAGCCCCCATTTAACTTTTCTCCAAAGTATAGGGCTGATTTCATAACCAACCAATCTATCAAGTATACGTCTTGCTTGTTGTGCATCCACAAGTGGTGCATTTATTATTCTTGGAGTTTTTATAGCGTTTTTAACTGCCGTTTTAGTTATCTCATTAAATTCTATTCTACACTTAGTTTTTTCATCTATTTTTAAGGCTTTTGCTAAATGCCAAGCTATTGCTTCACCCTCTCTATCAGGGTCAGTTGCCAAATAAACTTTTTCACTTTTTTTTGCTTCTTTTCGAAGTTTGCTGAGAATTTCTCCCTTACCACGGATAGTAATATATTTAGGTTGATAATTATTATCTATATCAACCCCTAATTGGCTTTTTGGCAAATCTCTAACGTGTCCCATGGACGCTTCAACTACAAAACTGCTACCTAAATATTTTTTTATAGTTTTAGCTTTTGCAGGTGACTCAACTATTACAAGTTTTTGTCCCATCTTATCCCCTCCATCAATGTATTCTAGTTTAGTTCCTATGTTTTATTTAAATATTGTCATTTACTCGTACATAATAGTTTCCTGATAAACATAATATTTGATTTCTAATCTGCAGTTCAAATAATACCTCATATAATTGTTTTATGTCAATGTTAGTTATTCTAATAATATCATTAATATGTAGCGGACTATCATTTATAACGTTATATATTTCTTTATGAGTTTCATTCTTTACTGGACTTACAGCTGTTTTTTTTGAATTTTTCATTTCTATTCCTATTAAATTAAATATATCTTCAGAACAGGTAAGAGGAAATGCTCCATCTTTAATTAATTTATTTGTCCCCTTACTTTCATGTGAAAATATAGATCCCGGAACTGCCATAACATCCTTACCTTGTTCAAGCGCTAGATTTGCAGTAATTAATGATCCACTTTTTTCGCCAGCCTCTATTACAATAATAATATCACTAAGAGCGCTTATTATTCTATTTCTCTGAGGAAAATTATACGCATATGGTGGCGTTCCTGGTAAAAACTCTGAAATAACACAACCACTTCGAGATATTTCATTGAAAATTTTAGTGTTTTCTTTTGGGTATACTATATCTAGTCCTGAACCTAAAACTGCACAAGTATACCCCTCGTTCACTAGACAGTTTTCATGTGCAAACGTATCAATACCCCTAGCCATTCCACTAATAATATTAACATTATTAGCGCATAGATCTCTACAAATAATTTTAGTAACATCCTTACCATAATTCGAAAATTTTCTTGATCCTACTATAGAAATATTATACCCCTGATTTAATGGCAATATGTTACCCTTATAAAATAATGTATATGGGGCATCATCATAATTTTTTAATTTTTCAGGGTATTCACCCTCGTAATAGGAAATTGATTTTATCTCATTAATTTCTAAATTTCTTTTCACATTATCAATATCACGTGCATTCCACGCATTAGTCAATATGTCTGTTAACTCTTTCTTAAAATATTCAGTTTTTTTAGTATGCACACCATAATACCATATTTTTTCGATATTTTGTAAATCATTTATTAATTTCAGTTTAATTCTTGGGGATAATTTAACTAAACAAAACCATATATCATAGTCATTCATTTTTTTACATACCTCCATTATATTATTTTTTTGTTTGTTGTCGAGAATAACTACACCACCCTCTCATCAATAAATTTTCTATATTGCATAGCCTCAATAATATGCATATCTAAAATGTTTTCACTCTCATCTAAGTCGGCAATAGTTCTAGCCACCTTAAGTATCCTAGAATAAGCTCTTGTACTTAAATTAAACTTACTGTACATGAGTTCCATGATTTTACTTGCACTATTGTCTAACTGACAATATTTTTTAATTAATTTTTGACTCATCTCCGAATTACAGTGAATTTTTTCTTTCCTAAATCTTTTTGCTTGAATATTTCTTGCTACCTCTACTCTTTTTTTAATAACATCAGATTTCTCACTGTTTTTCCCATTAGCTATTTTATCATATGGTAGTGTATTCACTGCTGTAAAAATATCAATACGATCAATTAAGGGACCACTGAGTTTACTTAAATACCTTCGCCTCTCATAATCGCTACAGTTACATCGTTTTTCATATGCCCCATAGTATCCACAGGGGCATGGATTTAGAGCACTTACAAACATGAAATTTGATGGGTATTCTATGTTCCCATTAATTCTTGAAATGTTTATTTTCCGCTCTTCAAGTGGTTGCCTTAATATTTCTATTACATTTTTTTTAAATTCTAATAGTTCATCTAAAAATAATACTCCCGTGTGAGCTAAAGAGATTTCCCCAGGTGCTATCTTATTTCCACCACCAACTAGCGCAATTCGTGATATAGTATGATGAGGACTTCTAAATGGTCTTTGCATAATAATACCGCCTGTATCCCCCAGCTTTCCACAAACGCTGTAAATTTTAGTAACCTCTAGTGACTCCTCCTGACTTAAAGATGGCAATATAGTTGGAATCCTCTTTGCCATCATTGATTTTCCCGAACCAGGTGGACCATACATAAGTAAATTATGATTCCCAGCCGCCGCTACTTCAATAGCACGTTTCGAACTCTCCTGTCCCATAACATCCTCATAATCTAATTGCTCATTAATTAATACCTCTACCGAAATAGTCCTCTTATAAGGTATTAAGTCTCTATAATTTAAAAAATCAACTACTTGTTTTAAGTTGTCTAATGGATATATCTTTGCAGATTTCACAAGGCTACATTCTTTTGCGTTGTTGGTAGGAACAATGAACTTTTCAATTTTATTTTCAATTCCTTCCATAATAACAGGTAATGAGCCTCTTACACTCTTAAGTCCGCCAGATAGTGATAATTCTCCTATAAAAAGATAATCATTAATATCATTAACGATTATTTGTTTAGTTGCAAGAAGGATGCCTATAGCAATTGGTAAATCAAATAATGATCCTTCTTTCTTAAGATCCGCTGGTGCTAAATTTATAGTCACTCTATTTACCGGAAAATCAAAACCTGAATTTAGTATTGCAGATCGTACCCTTTCTTTTGATTCTTTAACTGCTATATCTGCGAGTCCTACAATGTTTAAAGCTGGAAGTCCTCGAGTTATGTCAATTTCAACCGTAACTATAACCCCTTTAATTCCTGTAAATGCAGCCGACATAATTTGTATTGCCATATTATCACCCTTAACCTTTTTATTTCTTATTACTTCTATTCCATAATTATTGACAAAATAATTTTATATAAACTTAATGGTAAATTATATTTTGTTTGCATTTTAATTTATGGTAATATTTTTAATTTTTAGTTGTTAATAATGAGTATAAATAAAATGTTAAGTAAATGATATTGATTGTTATATAATAATATTTATTGCTTCAAAAATGCACGATAAATTCAATTCAGCATATTATGTACTATAGACAAGCATATGTTTAGAAATTAGGAGGCGATTAACAATGTTAGCACCTTTTCTAATAAGTCTAAGAGAAGGTATAGAAATTTTCTTAGTTATAATTCCCTTAATAGTTTATTTTAACAAAAACAAACTATATGGGATGACTAAGAGTTCCTTGCTAGGCTGTGCTTTAGGAACATTTATTGCAACTATAATTGGTTCTCTAATATTTTGGCAAGTTGCTTTATTAAACGCTCCTACAGGAGAATTATTCGATGGTATGTTAGGTATAGTACTAGCTGGATTAATATTATATAGCATAGTGCTTTTAAGAAAAAATAAATCTTTTACCACTACTGCAAATCAACAAATGATATCATTAAGTCAAAAGGGAGTATTTATCCTGTCAGCGATAACATTCTTTAGAGAGCTATTAGAAGTAACATTATTTATTTTAACTAGCTCTTCAACTGGTTCTTTCCTGTTACTGACGGGTTCAACACTGCTGGGTTTAGTGAGTGCAGCTCTAATTGTGTATATTGTATCTAAAGGAATTGCTAATCTTAATATAAGCATAGTATTTTATATCCTAAATCTATTCTTATTTGGAATTGGTGCATACTACTTTGGCGATGGATTAGATGCATTATTTGGTAGTTATGTTCCTGATATTTTAAAAATGGGTATATTATTGTACGCAATTCCTAGTTACCTTATAATTATAAAAAAAGATTTGAAGATATATTTGAACTTTAATAAATAAAATAATAATA
>JANZQE010000091.1:0-3165 GCA_038040705.1 Clostridium sp.
TAACTTTTAAAAGTGTTATGGGAAGTATAGAACATGGAACTTTCATAGGTGACCTTTATGTTTCAGCAAACGACTTTCAGTTAAAGGATGCTAAAGTAGAAGGAAATGTTTATTTTACTACAGAAGAAGCTAAATCTACATTTAAAATGGATGAAACAAGCGAAGTAACTGGAGTTCAAGAATTAATGAAATAAATTATACTGTGTACTTGCAAAAGTAGACAATCTTAGAAAACAGCCAATCCTTGTGGATTGGCTGTTTTCTTTTTTTTAGTGCCACTTGCCACTTAGGTAGCACTAATGGTATAATAAACTGACAAAAATATGTTTTAGATAGAAAGGTAAATGATAATGATAAAGTTTAAAAAATTAGGAATCAACGATGATATTCTGAATATACTTAAAATTCAAGGAATAAATGAGCCAACTCCGATTCAAGAGCAAAGTATTAAACTCATAAAAGAAGGCAACGACGTTATAGCGGAGGCACAAACAGGCACCGGTAAAACACTGGCGTTTCTACTACCAATGTTTAATAATATGTCCCCTGATATAAATACAATTCAAGGACTAATAGTTACCCCTACAAGAGAACTTGCAATACAAATAACCGCTGAAGCAAAGAAGCTTGTAGGGGATAAAAAAATAAATATTTTGGCTGCCTATGGTGGCAAGGATATAGGTGTACAGCTTAAAAAACTAAAGGGAAACATTCATCTGGTTATTGCAACACCAGGAAGGCTACTCGACCATCTTAGTCGTGGTACGGTTGTACTGGATAATTTGAAGACTTTAGTGTTAGATGAGGCTGATCAAATGCTTCTTATGGGGTTTAAAAACGATATTGAAGCTATCATAGAAAAAACACCGAGAAGCAGGCAAACATTATGTTTTTCAGCAACTATTAGTTCAGATGTTAAAAAACTTGCTTATAAGTTTATGAACGACCCTAAAGAGATAATTATTAAGAAAGAACAAACAACCCTTAAAAATATAAAACAATTCTTAATAGAAACTACAGATAGAAGAAAACAAGAAGATTTATGTAAGGTATTAGATGAAGGGAATCCATTTATGGCCATCATTTTTTGTAGAACTAAAAGAAGAGTTGATGATCTTGAGATGGCTCTTTATAAAAAAGGATATAACTGCAAAAAGTTGCATTCTGATATAACACAATCAAAAAGAGAGAAAATAATGAAAGAATTTAAAAACTGTGAAATTCAGTATTTAATTGCTACAGATGTTGCGGCTAGAGGGCTTGATATAAACGGAGTGAGTCATGTTTATAACTATGATATACCTGAAAGTGCGGAAGGCTATATACACCGTATAGGAAGAACTGGAAGAGCGGGCGAAGAAGGATACACATATTTATTTTCAGCCCCAAAGGATAAGTTTATTTTGGATTCTATAGAAAAGAAAATAAAATGTCAGATTCCTAGAAAAATTTTGTAGTTTATTTATAAAGATAAAAGTACTTAAAGTTGGCTTAAATAACCACCTTAAGTACTTTTTTATTTTTATAATTAAAAAACTAATAATTTGAACTCTTGTTAAATGAATTTTTTAGCACTCTTCCAATGTTTTGCGGGTAAATCATACTTTTGAAAATCTGGTACAGCTCCATCTGTTGAAGCTAAAGCCTTTGCTACCTTTTTCAGATCACTTCTTGTTTCGCATTTGAAAGAATTTGATGATTCTATTGAGTCCATTACATCCTCTACTTTTCTTTGAAAATTATTCATAGCAATCCTCCTCTAGTTATTCTTATTATTTTATTTTTATCAAAAAAACACTTAGCGCATAAATATATTATGCGCTAAGTGTTTTATTTTTATGTTAAGTTATAATTTTCATTTTTATAATACGATTTCTACTAATGCTTTGTATAGTGAATTTTGTGTCATTATAATTTATGGTTTCACCAGTTTTTGGAAGTCTTCCAAGTAATCCTGTAACAAAACCACCTATGGAGTCAAAGTCCTCTGATTCTATGTTGAGGCCTATCATTTCATTAACCATGCTTATTTTAGTATCACCATCAACAATGTATTCATCCTCTTTAATGACTTCAATTTTATCTTCATCATCATCATATTCATCTTCTAAATCTCCAACAATTTCTTCCACTAAATCCTCAATGGTAACAATACCAGAAGTACCACCATATTCATCTAATAAAATCGCGATAGGAACTCGCTTTGCTCGCATATCTGCAAATAAATCAACAGTGCTTTTAAACTCATACGTAAAGTACGGAACACGCATATGCTTTTCTATGCTGAAATCTTCTTTTCCATCTTCGAAGAAAATTAAATCTTTAATATATAAAACTCCAATAATATTATCAACGGTCTCTTCATATATAGGTAGTCTAGAAAATTGCTCTTCCCTAAAAATATTTATGAGTTCCTCATAGGTTGAGGTTATATTTGCTACAATCATATCAGTTCGTGGAGTCATAACATCCTTTGCTTGCGAATCTCCAAACTCAAATACATTATAAATCATTTGTTTTTCTTCGCCTTCTAAAACACCTTCCTCATGACTTACACTAACCATTGTTTTTAATTCTTCTTCAGTAATAAATGGTTTCACCTTATCAATTTCGCCACCAAGTATTTTTATAATTGTGTTTGTTATATAAATTAGTACAGTGATAAGTGGATTTAAAACAAAGGTAATTAAACTTATTGGTCCAGCTACTTTTAGTGAAATCTTCTCAGAATTTTGTGCAGCAAGTGACTTTGGCGTTATCTCTGCAAAAATCAATACAAGAATTGTCATTGAAATCGTCGCAATAGCTACTCCAGAATCTTTATAAAGGTGAATTGCTAGTGAGGTCGCTAGTGCAGAAGCACCAATGTTAGAAATATTATTTCCTACCAGAATAGAACCCAAAAGTTTACTTGGATTTTTAAGTAATTTATTAATTCGATCAGCACCTTTAGTTTCAGAATCTACCATATGCCGTAATCTAATTTTGCTTAAACTCATTAAAGCAGTTTCAGAGGCAGAGAAAAAGGCAGAAAACATTAATAAAATAACTAAAGATATAATTTGCCACGCATCGGGGTCCATACAGTGTTCACACTCCTTAAGATTCAACTAACAAGATTATACCATGAAATGAATGATGTTTGTATCACTTTAGCATTAATGT
>JANZQE010000092.1:0-3282 GCA_038040705.1 Clostridium sp.
TACGTTAAAGTATTGCTAGGGGTGATTATTATTGGATGAACTAGAGCTTATTAATAAAGCTAAGAATGGAAATAAAAGCGCACTAAATACACTTTTAAAAGATAACTACAATATTTTAAAAGGTTATACTGTTAAAATGGTAGGAGACCCACACTTAGCACAGGATATTATTCAAGACGCCATGCTTAAAGCTGTGCTTAATATAAAAAAATTTGAGCCTAGAGCTAAGTTTTCTACTTGGCTCATAAAAATAGCTACTAATGTTTACAGAGATTATTTAAGAAAGAATAAATCCGTTAAACAAATAGAGGAAACTGATATCCATAGAGGAAAACAATTAGAAGATACTGTAATATTAAATTTTGAATATCAAGAGGTAATGAAAATTATTTTAGAGTTACCTTATGAGAAAAGGGCTGTATTTATTTTGAAGCATTATTATGGTTATAAATATGAGGAAATATCAGAAATTTTAGGCTGTCCCATTGGAACCGTTCGGTCAAGACTTCATAATGCAGTAAAATATATAATAAGTGAAACTTACAGAAAGGAGATTATATAAATGAAGGATTCTGAAAGAAACAAAAACTCTTTGATTGATGAATTTTACAATGAATCTCATGAGAAATCATCCCAAAACGCAGTGCACTGTGAGGCTGACTTAGAATTTAAAAGTGTGCTAAATTCCACGGCTAAGAAAATGGATGTGTTAAAAGAAGATATGTTTGATTTTGATATAGACACCCTTAGCATAATAGAGCAAGGAGAGTGTATAAGAGAAAACAAGAAGAATAAAAAAGAATTCATTCTGTTTATATTATTCTCAGTTATAATTCTTTCTTTATGTTCAATAGTCATCATCAAAATTGGTCCTAAGCTACTTATTATTTCACAGATTATTATTGTTACCATTGTTCCTTGGCTAATAATACCTGTAATAGCGATGAAAAGAAGGGGAAGTGAAGTTTAATGGAGCTTTCAAATAATGGATTAATTATACTACTAATAATAGTTACTCCTATCCTATTAATTCAAGGCGCTTGGGTATTTTATGATGCAAGGAGACGTAAAGAAAAATATTATTGGCTTTGGGGAATTTTTGCACTTATAAATACGCCAGGTCATCTACTTATTTATCTATTAGTGACACGAGTAATATTAAACAAGAAAAACAAAGGTAGTAGCTGATTTTAAGCTACTATCTTTGTTTTGATTTAAGTATTAAACTAGAATGAACTTTTTGTTGTCTGTTACGTTAAAGCTATGAGAATACAAAAGGGAGGATATAATATGTTTGAAGGAATGGCTTTACAAGAAATAATAAAATTACTTGCACCTATAATTATACTAGAGGTAGTTCTTGTGTGTTTCTGCTTATATAGGTTGACAAAAGATAGCGTGAAATTTTTACCTAAATGGGCATGGGCCTTAATTATAATTTTTATTCAGTTAATAGGAGGCATATCATATTTATTAATAGGAAGAGAGCGTGAATAAGATGCTTAAAGTTCAAAATATCAATAAAAAATATGGAAACTTTGAAGTTTTAAAAAATATATCCTTTGAAATAAAAAAAGGGACTATATACGGGTTTCTAGGACCTAATGGAGCAGGAAAAAGTACGACAATGAATATACTCTCAGGTTTAATTGATTTTAATGGCGGAGATATATATTTAGATGGAGAAGATTTTAAAAAGAACAAAAGACAATTGTTAAGAAAAGTAGGATACCTTCCACAAAATCCAGTTTTTTATAATTATATGAATGCTAATGAATATCTACACTTTATTGGTGAAATAACTAATATGCAAGAGGCTAATATAAAGAAAAGAACTGTAGAAATTTTAGACATTGTAAAGCTTACTGAATCATCAAAGAGAAAAATAGGACAATATTCAGGCGGAATGAAGCAGCGGCTGGGAATTGCAGTGGCTCTATTTAATAAACCGGAAATGGTTTTTTTAGATGAACCTACATCGGCATTAGATCCTGAGGGTAGAATGGAAATACTAGAGTTTATAAAAGACTTGAAGTCCGCGGGAACTACTGTTTTCCTATCCACTCATATTTTAAGTGATATTGAAAGGGTTTGTGATAAAGTAAGCATTTTGGATAAAGGGCAAATACTCATATCTGATAATTTAGAGAATTTGAAAAACAAGTATATTCAACCTATTTTTGATATTGAGTTTGACAAAGATATCTTAAAATTAGACAAAGTTCTTTCAAACATTAAATGGGTTGAAGATGTTGCCATTAATAAAAATAGGGCCTCCATCTATGTTAATAATTTAAATGTTGCTAAATCGGAACTTTTGAAAATTCTTGTGCAACAAGAAAACAATATTTTATCGTATAATCTTAGAAAAAGTAACCTTGAAGATATTTTTATAAGGCTGGTGAATAAGAATGATAACATTTAAGGCGTATTTTAAAAAGGAAATAATGGAATCAAAAAGACAATATAAATATGTAATACTTGCAGTAGGAATAATTGCATTTGCTATATTAGATCCATTTATGTTAAAGTTACTTCCTAAAATATTAGAACAGCAGCTAAAAGGTGATCTAGGTTCGCTTTTTGTTACCACCCCTAAAACTGCAATTAATAGCTACATTAAAAATCTTTTTCAAATTGGAACCTTATTCATTATATTCACATTGGGAAGTAATTTAAACGAAGAAATAAATGATGAGAAACTCGTATTTCCATATTCTAAGGGGTCTGTTCCAGCTGGAATAGTACTAGCTAAAATAACCCATTATACTATTGTTGTAACTATACTAACATTCATAGGATTTTTGATTTGCTCTTATTATGGAAGTATTTTGTTTCAGGGCGAAAAGTTAGCTCTATCTGGCATTTTAAGCTCAGCTCTTTTAATGTCTATATATTATTTTTTCAATATCACCTTAGTAACACTTTTCAGCAGCCTTGTTAAAAAAGGAGTTACAGCAGGATTTATAACACTCATTATAACTTTTCTAAGTGCTACCCTTGTTAATTTAAATACAATTGGAAATTTTATGCCATATAAATTAGTACAAGGAGCAAATTTATTTACACTAGAAAATTATTTAAGTACCATGTTCTTTTCGGTTATATGTAGCATAATCTTTATTATAATCACTATTATAAAAATGAACAAAGTTGAGGTGATTTAGTTAATCAAAACAAGGGGGTATATATTATGCCAGATAAGGGTAAAAGTAAAGGTACTTCAACTAAAGACAATGGTAAGAAAAAAGATAAAAAGAATCAAAAAAATAAAGGGCCTAA
>JANZQE010000093.1:0-2529 GCA_038040705.1 Clostridium sp.
TCAGACTGGTTCTGTAGTTGGTAGGTCACTAACTCAAGAAGGTGGTATGAATGCCGGTAAAGTACCTATACAGGAACTATCATCATCATCAGGTCAAGCTAAAATACAAAGTTTAATTGGTAATTACCAATATTAATTACAAATGATCCGTGACGTGACAGGATTAAACGAAGCTAGAGATGGAAGTGCTCCAGACAAAGACGCTTTAGTTGGTCTACAAAAGCTAGCAGCAAACGCTTCTAACACAGCCACTAAGCATTTAATGGAATCTTTATTGTACGTTACATTGAGAATGTGTGAGAACATAAGCTTAAAAGCTGCTGATTTAATACAGAACCCATTAACAGAAAACTCTCTAAGTGGAGCTATAAGTACTTTCAACACTAAAACTCTACAAGAGTTAATGAATCTTCAATTACATGATTTTGGAATATTCTTAGAATTAGAACCTGAAGAAGAAGTCAAAGCTTTATTAGAGCAAAACGTTCAAATGGCTTTACAAACTGGCGCTATCGCGTTATCAGACGCTATCGATATACGAGAAATAAAAAACACTAAGCTAGCTAACCAGTTCTTAAAATTAAGACAAACTCAAAAAATAGCAAGAGAGCAAGCGGCTCAACAGCAAAATATTCAAGCTCAGGCACAAGCTAACGCTGAGTCTGCAGAGAAAGCAGCTATGTTTGAAGTGCAAAAGCAACAAGCTTTAACTCAAGAAAAAGTTAGTATAGAGCAAGCTAAATCTCAATTTGAGATACAAAGAATGCAGACGGAAGCTCAAATCAAAAGAGAGTTAATGGCTGAAGAGTTTGGTTACCAAATGCAATTAGCTCAAGCTAGAATACAATCGGAAACTTCTAAGGAAAAAGAAATGGAAGACCGCAAAGACAAAAGAGTGAAAATACAAGGAACCCAGCAATCAGAGCTTATAGATCAAAGACAGAATGATCTATTGCCAAAAAACTTTGAGTCTGCTGGAAACGATAATTTAGATGGGTTTGGACTAGAGCAGTTTGGACCTAGCTAGTATTTATTAATTATTTAATCATATTATATTATGTCAGAAACAAAGCAGGAAGGAGACTTTAAAATAAAGTCAAAACCTAAAATGAAAAAATTCAACAAAAATACTGGAGAACCTACCAAGGTAGATTTATCTAAGCCAGTTGAAGAAGCTCCTAAAGTTGTTATTCCTAGCAATGAACCAACTAAAGTAGTTGTAGAAAAAGTAGAAGAAGAAGTTAAACCGATTATAGAAGAAATTGTAGAAGAAGTAATTGTAGAAAAAGCAGAAGAGCTTGAAGAAGAACCTACAATGGTTGGAGAAGTTCAGACCACTGAATTTGAACCAGAGGAAATTACAGCTGAAACAGCAGTGCTACCTGAGAACATAGAGAAATTAGTTTCTTTTATGAACGAGACAGGTGGTAATATTGAAGATTACGTAAGATTAAACGCGGACTATTCCTCCGTCGATGATAACACATTGTTAAAGGAATACTATAAAAAATCTAAACCACATCTTGACGCGGATGAGATTTCTTTTTTAATGGAGGATAAATTCTCTTACGATGAAGATATTGACGACGAAAGAGATGTTAGATTTAAAAAACTAGCAATTAAAGAAGAGATCGCAGAAGCCAAAAACTTTCTAGAGCAAACAAAGAGTAAATACTACGACGAAATCAAGTTGAGACCCGGCGTAACTCAAAAGCAACAGAAAGCAACTGACTTCTTTGATCGATATAATCAGGACCAGAAAGTAGCTGAGCAACAACACTCGGACTTTAAATCCAAAACTAATAAATATTTTTCCGACGATTTCAAAGGTTTTGATTTCAATGTCAGTGGAAAGAAATTTAGGTATGGAGTACAAGATCCAGGTAAAGTAGCAGAAGACCAATCTAATATTAACAATTTTGTGGGGAAGTTCCTAGACAAGAAAGGTAATGTAACAGACGAGAAAGGTTATCACAAAGCGCTATATATGGCTTCCAATGCTGATACAATCATTAATCATTTCTACGAACAAGGGAAATCAGATGCTACAAAACAAATCGTTAGTAGCTCTAAAAACCCTAGCCTGGATGTTAGACAGCCGGCTCAAAAAAGTGGATTTGTTAATGGTATTAAAGCAAAGGTACTAGGCCAAGACGGAAGAGATTCTTCAAAATTGAGTATAAAAAGAATTAAAATTTAAAAACAAGAATTATGGCAGTAACACCAACATTCGGTTCAATTAAGCCGAGTCAAAAACAACAATTATTAGAATCTAACTACCTTTCTTTCAACGGAGGAGCAGGTACTGGAGATTCTGACACATTTGCACAACAGTATTTACCTGAGATCTACGAACAAGAAGTAGAGCGTTATGGAAACAGAACTTTATCTGGATTCTTGCGTATGGTTGGAGCTGAAATGCCAATGTCTTCTGATCAAGTAATTTGGTCTGAACAAAATAGATTACACATAGCTTACAATGATGTTTCTACAACAGCAACAGCGAATGAATTAACATTTGTTGTAGGT
>JANZQE010000094.1:0-7097 GCA_038040705.1 Clostridium sp.
TACGACTAAAATTCACTTTATTTACTAAAGTAATTAACTGGTTTAGCAAAATATTATTTTGCTATCTTTACCTATTTCTCTGTTTAATTTTCAAAGACCAATTTGTTTTTGTGTATCCGTCAATCACTGACGACTTCTACTATAATACTAGATGTTTCTTTATCTGTCAACAAGTTTCTAAAATTTATTTTCATTTAAAACCTAGTTGCATAATAATTAACATTTAACTTATTTCGCCACTACTTTGCGACGACAAGGAATATTCTATCACATAAATATGAGCGTAATTACTTGTAATATCTTCTCTGATTAGATTATGTTCATATTCCTAACTATAGGTTTAAATAATTCAGTATTTCGCACTTAGATACACCTGGATAAATCTTGTCATTATATGTGTTTTGTCATATACTATCTCCCCCTAAAAAAAGAGTAAATTTCATCCCTAAATTCAGGGATGAAATTTACTCTTTTTATTTAAGAAGCATAATAATTTAACAACTTACTAAATTAATTAAGCAAAAATGAAACCAATAATTAAATAAAGCACTGTAGCAAAAGCTGCAACCGTCAACGCATAAGGCATTTGTGTCTTAACATGATCCATATGGTCAGAAGCAGCACCAGTAGATGCCAAAACAGTAGTATCTGAAAGTGGAGAACAGTGATCTCCAAATACTCCTCCCCCCGCAACTGCTGCAATAGTAGCTAGTACTAATGGAGTAACCACATTACCTGTAAATATAAAAGCAAGCGGTACGGACAAAGGCATAACTATAGCAAAAGTCCCCCATGATGTACCTGTAGAGAAAGCAATAATTGCTGCTAGAATGAACGTTAATACAGGTAACAAACTTGGAACTAACCAACCTTCAGTTAATGAAATAATATAATTAGCTGTGCCCATGCTCTTGCTTAAATTATTTATTGAATATGAAAGTGCCAATATGATAATAGCGGGCATTACACCTTTCATCCCTGCCATTGCAGTTTTCATAATTTCATTAAATGGCATTCCTTTAATTCTCATAATAATACCCAATATAATAGCTGCTGCTAAAAAGGCCTCCATAGTTTTAGCCGATTTAAGAACTATAAACGTTCCTACTGCAATAGAAATTACTATTAAAACTGGAAGTATAAAAGTTAATAACACGTTAACCTTAAATCCTTCGTATACAGGTGTATCAGTTAATTCCTCACCTAATAATGGCTCTGCACCATCTGCAAATACTTTACCTTCGTTTATTGCCCTGTCTTCCGCTTTTTTCATAGGACCAAACTCTGGGATGATTTTCATAGCTGTTAGTCCTACAAAAACAACAGCCAATATAGCATAAAAGTTAAAGGGAATAGCTCTTGTAAACACCATCATAGCTTCAGAGCCATCCTTTATAGGACCCATTCCAACAAGTAACCCTGAAATAAATACTGCCCATCCAGTAATTGGAACCATAACACTAACCGGTGCAGATGTAGAATCTGCGATGTAAGCTAATTTTTCACGGGATATCTTTGCTTTGTCAGAAAGTCCCCTCATAGTAGAACCTACAAACAATGGACTAAAGTAATCACTAAAAAATACAAACATCCCCATAAACCACGCAACTAGTTGTATGCCAACTCTACTAAGTTTTCTATCATCCATAATCTTAGTAAAACCTTGAATAGCACCAGTCCTTTGAAAAAATGCGATTAAAATACCAATAAACAGCTCTAATAGTAAAATCCAAGAAAAACTAGTAGTACCTAAAGATTCCTTTAATAGAGTTGGAAAACCGAGAAGACCTTCTCCCATCACTAATACCCCTATAAGGCAAGCTGTCGCTAACGAGAATATAGCATTTTTTGTTTTGAAAGCTAATATAATAGCAATTGTTGCTGGTAATAATGATATAATACCTAAACTTTGACCTGCTTCCATTTTAGTTTCCCCCTTTAAAATAATAAATTATATTTTTAAAAAATTTTCTGATCTTGTCATCGTAGCCGGTGGTGCAGGATCTAGTTTCTCGTCTAATATATTTAATATTTCTTCAGGTCTTACCCAAGGCCTATTTTGAACAGCACTTGTTTCTTCATGGGTAACGTAACCTTTGTAAGCAGTTAAACTTCGTCTTAAATATCCGTCTTTTATGCAAGCTTTTTTTACACCTAAGTTAAGAATTGATCGAAGATGTGGTAATACAGAAGCAGCATATGCAACAGATACTGAATTAGCAATACAACCTGGAATATTACCTACGCAATAGTGAACTATTCCATTTTCTATATATGTAGGGTTTTCATGTGTAGTTTCATGAAAAGATTCTATAGCACCTTTGTCATCATTGCTTATGTCTACGATTACAGACCCTTTTCCCATTAGATTAAGCATGTCACGATCAATCAAGTAATCTGAATTTCCCTTGGGCCATTTCACACAATTTATTACCATATCAATTTCCGGAAGTAATTTCTTGATATTTTCTTTAGTCGAAAATTGGGTGTTAACTTTTTCATTATATAGTTTTCCAATTTCTCTTAAGGTTGCCATATTAACATCCATTAAAGTACACCATGCCCCTAATGACTGAAGAACTTGAAGTGCAGACTTCCCAACTATTCCTCCTCCAAGTATAAGAACTTTGATTCCCGGAGCTCCCGCTAAACCACTTACAAATTTACCCTTCCCCCCATTAACAGTAAGCATTGAGTATAATCCCATTAAAGCACCTTGCTTCCCTGCTGCCTCGCAATTTACTGAACCGTATCTATGGGAATCTTCTGCAGTAAATGCAATGCATTTACTGTCAATAATAGCTTGGACTTCTTCCTCATGAGCAGCGGGATGTATGCAGGTATATATTATTAAATCTTTTCTAAGAAAATGATACTCTTCCTTTTGGATTTCTTTAACTTTTGCTACTAAGTCACATCTACCATACATATCCTGGA
The DNA here is from genome assembly GCA_038040705.1 of Clostridium sp. Classification (GTDB taxonomy): domain Bacteria; phylum Bacillota; class Clostridia; order Clostridiales; family Clostridiaceae; genus Clostridium_AD. Next base: position 2,938 of record JANZQE010000094.1, read on the forward strand.
CCGTTTCTACTATTTCAGCACCTTCATTCACATATTCCTGGTTGCTAAAGCCTGCATTTAATCCAGCATCCCTTTCAACAAGAACAATATGGCCATCTTGTTTAATCGAAGCTACTTCTACAGGAGTTGCGATTACTCTATACTCTCCAACTTTAACATCTTTCAACACTCCAAATATCATTTCATTCCCTCCTAAGATAATTAATTTTTCTAATTATTATCTTAAGCAATATTTATGCCAAAGCAATCCATTGTGGAAGGCTATACGATTTATACTTTTTTAAAATATAAATTAATACAAAAAGCTCATAATTAAACAATTACGTGCTCAATTATGGGCTTTCTTGTATTATTGCATCAAAATATGATTTTATATGTTCAAAATTTATTTCAGTTTATAATGATTGACTTTTCTTTGTAATGTTTGTCTTGGCACGTTAAGTAATTTTGATGCCATTGTCACATTATGTTCACTTGATAAAAGAGCTTTTTCTATTAAAGATTTTTCGTAATTTTCCATATTTTCTCTAAGAGAAATTATCTGAGGTTTTTTATCACTGTGATTCATCTCCATAATCTCTCTGAATTTCTCCTCTATGTCCAAAAATTCTAGTTGTTGCTTAGTTTTGTTTACGTTACTTAAACCATAGACTATTACATGTTCTAGTTCTCTTATGTTACCTGGCCAATCATATGACTTAAGCTTTGAGAAAAGTTTTTTAGAAACATATTTTATGTTTTTGTGAAAATCTTTATTATACTTGCTAATATTATAGTTTACAAGAAGAGGTATATCGTCCAACCGATCCCTTAAAGGTGGAATTTTCAGAACCATAACGCTTAACCTATAGTAAATATCTCTTCTTAATTGCCCTAACTTAATTGCTTCCATTGGCTCAATATTGAGCGTTGATATTATCTTAATATTAACCTTCTTAACCTCTTTTGAGCCTACGCTTCTAAATGTTCCATCTTGCAAAACCCTAAGTAGTTTCGGTTGAAGATGAATGGGCATAGAGTTTATTTCATCTAAAAAAAGAGTTCCACCATCTGCAAGCTCTAATAATCCTATGTTATCCATTGCACCTGTAAATGCACCTTTTGCAGTTCCAAACAAAATACTTTCAAGCAGATTATCTGGTATTGCCGCACAATTTTGAACAATAAAGGGAGCATTTTTTCTTTTACCTGAATTGTGTATAGCTTGAGCAAACATTTCTTTTCCCGTACCTGTTTCTCCATATATCATAATGGGAACGTCACAGTTTGCAGCTATTTCTATATTATCTTTAAGCTCAATCATTTTTTTATTATTAGTTATAATACTATCAACAGAGTAAGTTGCAAATGTATTCTTATTATGAAATTTTGTTTCATTTGCATTCTTAAAAATTTCGCTATCTATTTTAATTGTGTTTTTACTATCTTCATCTTCTATTTCCGAAGAAGATAAATCAATGGCTCCTACTATTCTATTCCCTGATTTGATAGGAATAGATAAAGACGTTATCTTTATATCTTTTTTCTCTTTAAGCTTAAGTATTTGGTTCTCAATATATATTGGCACTCCTATTTCCATAGATTTATATGTAGTACTATTTTCTGTAGTTAGTTTCTCATATATATCGAAAAAATTCTTTCCTATAACCTCGTGGTTATCTTCCCTAGGTGAGTTTAGTTTGTTGTTAAGTTTTGCTGAAAATAAAATTTCACCTGCAACATTAATAATAGTAATTCCATCTATATAACCTCTGTCATTAAAAAGATTTTTAAATACTTCTATGGTTGTCCCCCCCTTATTTACCTCCCAAATCTATAGATGCTTTTTATTAGATAATTTATTTTCTTTGTTTCTTTTTAGTAGCCTTTACTTGTTTCTTTTTATCTTTCTTCTTACCTTTATTAAATTTACTACTTTGCATCATATGTTGCGGCTTATCCTTAGCAGTATCTTTTCTAAAACATATCCAGCACCCGAGTTCAGCTATAGTATCCTCAATAAATGCGTATCCTTCATTTTTTAAGTTCGGGAACTTTTCACTATCATGGATTTTAACAGCCTCATTCACTTCTTCAAATGTTATAAAATCCTCTTCTACTAATTTATCTTCATAGGCCTTTTTTATAAACTGATATAATTCATTTGGACCTGCCTCACAAGAACTACATATAAGCTCATTCCAAGTCTGGGAAAATTCTCGTTCGAGTTTCCCCTCAAATAAACTTTTATAATACTCAATAACTTCACTTTGGGAAATAACTCCCTCTCCTAATAGAACAATAAAGGATTTAATAGCAGCACATCTAACATATTCATTAACACTACTATCTTCCACTAATCGTTTTATTGGTTCGGTATCTCCACCACAAACTGATGCTAAAATTTTATGTAATTCCTCCGTAAGAAGATCTCCAAACATATCGTCTGGAATTTCGTCTGGTAAACTAACTAAATCTATAATCGGCTTAAGACTTTTAACTTCTTTAAATTGCGCTAACAAGAAACAAGCATAGATATGTGCAAAATAATCAGGTTTTTCTAAAATATCTTCGTAATTTTCTAAAGCATTTTTTAGTATATTTAGTAATTCGGGTGTAAACTCTTCCTTACGCTTTATTATTTCTCTTAATTGTATTTCCGGAAATTCACCATTATTATATTGGATTGCTTTAATTAATTCATTCATGAATTTAGACTCCTTTTTATTCAAATTCTATTATGTGTTTTATTTCTTTAGATTCTTTATAATATCAATGATTTTTATAATTATCAAGAAAAATTCGAGTTTGTATCGTTGTATTATTATGTAAATGTTAATGGTATAATTATAAAATAAATGGGATGGTGATAAAGTGAAGAAAAAACACATTTTCATATTGTTAATTATATTACTTATAATAACATTTACTTATAGATATATACCATATAAAGCTATTATAAGTGAATATGTTGTAAATATTTTAAAACCAAAATTTAATGTTCCTGAAAATTTTTCAAAAGTAGATAACAACAATAATGGAGTAGCAGATCCTTTAGATATAGTGAATGGCGCATATAATGAAGTGCTTAATAAAACAAAATATGAGAGTAACTATTATAGTGGTGGATTTCCTCCAGATAGTGAAGGGGTATGCACTGATGTGATTTGGAGAGGGTTTAATGCAGCAGGTATAAATTTAAAAAATCTTATCGATGAAGATATAAGTAGTAATACTAAACTTTACTTGCGAGTACAAGGCATGCCTGACCCTAACATTGATTTTAGACGTGTACCTAACCAAAATGTATTTTTCAGTAGACATTGCCTAAGTTTAACTACTGAAATTAAAGCTAGAAATGCTGAAAATTTAGAAGAGTGGCAGCCTGGTGATATTGTGGTATTTACAGTTGGATATGAGCACATTGGTATTATTTCTAATAAGAGAGATAAAAATGGTATTCCATACGTGATTCATAATACAAGACCTCATGCTTCTACAATGAAACTTTCTTGGTTCAAATCCCCTGTCCATGCCCATTATAGATGGAATTTCAACTGAAAACCCCACGCTTTTACGCATGGGGTTTTCTATACTATGGCATTCTTATTTGTTAGGTGTCTTAGATGTCTCATCATTCTTAACCTTCTGTAGATAATCTTTTTCATTTACAATGTTTGCCTCAAAATTCTCTACTGCATTTTTAGTATAGTTCCCTACTCTTGCCATATTAACAAATTCTCCCTTATTACCATTCCTATTCATAATAACATCCTCCTTATTTGATTTAGTATCCCAAATTAAGTGATATTTTATGTTCATTATACTAAAGAACAATTATAATAATTTTATTTTTTTTGCATACGTTGTAAACTAAGGAGTTATTTCCCTAACTCCATCTGTGGGATAAGCATTTGAATATTCAAAAGTCTTTAAGTTTAATTTCGATTTTTCCTTTAATGTGTTTATATCATTGGCTTTTATTAAACTGTTTGATAATGTGTATAGAGTATCCTTTATATACAGAATCCTATCAACAAAATACTGACCATCAAACATTGAAGTATTTTTGTTTGTCTTACTTACATCGTTGTGCGTTATTTTCCCTTTAAGTTTTATGCCATTCACTAAATCAATATTATAAATATATGCTCCCTGATAGCCCTCTTGTGAAATATTAG
>JANZQE010000095.1:0-4144 GCA_038040705.1 Clostridium sp.
GTATTTGTTACCAATCAATAAGGATCTTAAAGATATAGTTATGCAAAGAGCACCAAAATAAAGCTTAGAAACATCCGATGTTCTAAAAGTATATAACCAGAGATGGTATAAGCCCATTATTAAAAGTACGCCAAAGTAAAAGATTTCAAGTGCTATTGAAGCCTCTCTTTTATTGGCCATTTGAGATTGTGTGCCTAGGTGAAGTTTATCCCAAGTTCCACCGTCTCTAAAGTTATGGTTTGATACTTGTAAGACTAAATGAACATTGTCCTTATTATTCACAAAATAATTGGTTATGGGTAAATTTTTAGGGGTTTCGGCGGAACTGTTGGTGCCAACAATGCCATTTGATGAAAATTCTTCTCCATTCACCCATAATTTATATGATGAAAGCATGGAAGGAACGCTTATGCCTAAAAGTTTATCTTTATATTTTGGATTCATTTTTACGGTTAAACTATAGGTGGCATACCCGATAGAATCATATTCTTTATTATATTTATTCCAAGCCATGGGAATCTTCATATAGGAGGGGACAGAAGATGTAGTCTTAATAGTTTCTGGGGTCAATAGTTGTTGCCAATAAAATTCAAAAGGTCCCCCAAGTTCAGTATAACCATCTTTATTAAAATCCCAAGTCGAAAGATCCAAGACACCCTTTTGAGAACCCAATTCTGATGATGTGGTGAAGGTAGCGAATTTATTTAAGGTGAAAATAACATATAATAATGCTGCTAAAATAATAATTGATAGAGTGATAATGAACGGTTTTTCTTTCTTTAGCATCATAATTATTATCTCCCTCATTTATAAATAGAATTAATATATTATATTACATACAATGTATATTGTACCTTAATTAAGTAATTATGAGGATTAATTAGAGCTAACATAACATTCATAGTCCTTAAAATTCATAATATACATCTATATATTTGATTATATAGCAAATTTTATTAAAATAAAACATATTTACAATTAAAGAAAAAATTAATATAAACTTTACAAACGCTGTAAACCATTTCTTGAAAAATTATGTGTTATACTACAAAGTGTTTTAGAAGAAATGTGGTACTTGGAGGTAATTAATGTATAAATTAATAGCATTAGATATGGATGGAACGTTACTCAATGATGAAAAGAAAATTTCACCAGCAAATTATGAGGCAATTAAGCTAGCTAGAGAAAATGGAGTAAAAGTTGTACTAGCATCAGGAAGACCTTTAGTTGGGTTTAGAAAATATTTAGAAGAACTTGATTTGGTTTCAAAAGAAGATTACGCGGTAGCCTTTAACGGTGCACTTGTACAAAGCTCTGAGGGTGGAGAAATAGTATCAAAAGCAACGTTAAACCTTGATGATTACAAATATTTGTATGAGTTAAGTAAAGAGCTAAAAGTTAATATACATGCTTTAACAGAGACTACTGTAATTTCACCTGTAGATAGTAAGTACACTAGAAATGAAGCGGAAATGAATGGTATTTCTAAGGAGATATCAGATGTTTATGATGTGCCTTCTGACACAACTGTGGTTAAAGTTATGTTTGTAGATGAGCCAGAAATTATAGAAGAAATAATGAATAAGATCCCGGAAGAGGTTAGCGATAAGTATACAATAGTTAGAAGCGCACCGTTCTACTTAGAGTTTCTTCATAAATCGGTTAATAAAGGCGCAGGAGTAGCAGCTTTGGCAGAAATGCTAAATATTAAACAAGAAGAAGTTATATGTATAGGCGATGCAGGTAATGATATTCATATGATTAAATATGCTGGACTAGGCGTTGCCATGGGAAATGCATTTCCTGAGGTTAAAAGAATTGCGAATTTTATAACTAAAACTAATGAAGAAGATGGGGTAGCGCATGTTATTAATAAATTCATTATAAAGGGTGAAGAAGGCTTAGCAGTATAGAGAATATTAATTAATAATAATTGTTGACAAATAATAAAAACGGATATATAATAAGTCTATAGAAACTTCTAATATTGGTACTCTTTACTCCCCCAAAGAATAAAAAATATTAATATAGAAGAAACAATCCCCCCCTCGTAAATGAATATAAAAAAGCTGGTAAACGTCCAATTTACCAGCTTTTTTTTGTTTATATGATAATGTTAATAAATTCTGATATAATGAGTTATAATTATTATTTATATTAATGATAAAAAGTTCATTTAAATACAAAAAATAGGGGGATTTATAATGAAGAAAAAGGATTTAATATGGCTTGGGATATTATTTGTAATTGGGTTTTTGCTTATGTATCCATCAACTAATGAGATATATACTACAGCTAATAAGGCACATCCGTACATAATGGGATTTATAAAGGTTTCCATTTTAGCTACCATGGGCGAAGTGTTAGCGCTTAGAATTGTTACTGGAGATTATAAAAAACCTGTTGGAATTATATATAAATTTATAGTTTGGGGCTTTTTAGGCATGGGTTTTGTTATAGCTTTCGATATATTTGCAAATGGCGTAACTGGTTCAATGAAGAAGGGGTTATTACCTAGTGGCGTAGCAGATACTTTTTCGGCTAAATTATTATTTGCATTTTTCACAAGTGCATTCATGAATTTAATTTTTGCGCCTACTTTTATGACTGTACATAGACTTACTGATACATTTATTGATTTAGGACAAGGACAATTTAGCAAAATTAAGAGGGTTAAGCTTAAAGCAGTGACTGATAAAATAGATTGGTATGGTTTCATGAGTTTTGTTGTTTTTAAAACTATTCCTATGTTTTGGATACCGGCGCATACAATAACTTTCTTACTACCAGGAGAGTATAGAGTACTTATGGCTGCACTTTTATCTCTTGTGCTTGGAGTGATATTAGCATATTCAAAAAGGGAGAACCTGAAAATTAGCGCGTGAAGGGTATGAAATTTACCCTAGTGCCTTGCAAAAGAGCTTGAAACAGGAAATTCGATTAAGAAATTCTAATGTTTTGCCCTTGTGAAATCTGCTAACACTCACATTCGCCTTCCTGGCTCAGGTTCGCTAGCCTGCCGTCCTGGCAGGCTTACGCAGATTTTACAATTGCAAAACAAGAATTTCTAAATCGAATTTCAATTATTTCTACGCTTCTTATTGCAAGTCACTGCGGGTAAACTTCATACTTAAATTTATATTAGTTTTGTGAATGCAAGTGTAAGTGACCACATTCCTACATGGTATCAGGGTTCACGATTATAATTTAATATGATTAGCGTGTAAAAGTCTTAAAGGATGTAGTGGGAAAAGTATAGATGAGAGAGAGTGATGTGGGCATGGGATTTTATAGTGAGGCATTGAGTAAGATTGATCGAGGAGGCACATGGGACATGATAGTTATAGATGGAGTAGTTGGAGTTGGGAAGAGTACGCTTATGAATATATTGGCTGAGAAGGGGTATATTCCTTTTGAGGAACCGGTGGCGGATAATCCTATATTGGAAAAGTTTTATTATGATAGAGAGAGATACAGTTTTTCATTACAAATATTTTTTCTTAACAGGAGATTTAGACATATAAAGGATGCTTCTAAGGTGAAAAATGCAGTGATGGACAGGAGTATTTACGGAGATGTAATTTTTGCTAAGATGTTAAATGAAGCTGGGGAAATGTGTAAGGAAGAATTTGATTTATATATGGATTTATTCGAAAATATGATTGAGCATTGTAAGGCACCTAAATTGCTTGTATATTTAGAAACATCCGTGGATTCTGCTGTGGCTAAGATTAATAAGAGAGGCCGAGATTATGAGAAAATAGTGGAACGTGGGTACTGGGAAAAGTTAAATGATAATTATAGAGCTTATTTTAAAGATTATGATATATCTCCGATTTTAAGGATAAATGTGGATAAGTTAGATTTTGAGAATAACGCAAAAGATAGGGAACATATCCTAGTACTTATAGCTGAAGCTTTAGCAAAGTAGATTAATCAACCGATGAAGGTTCTGCATGTAGGATGTTCTGATAGTAGAGCATTCGTTGACAGAATCTAAGTTTACTCCATGAAAAATCCCCTACCGCACTTATTCGACGTCCTGTCTCAGAAGTGCTAGCAGGCCGTCCTGGCCTGCTTACGGGGATTTTTTAAGACGGTAAATAAGGTTGAGTAAAACAGCTTATTTTCGATTTAAAACACA
>JANZQE010000096.1:0-4883 GCA_038040705.1 Clostridium sp.
TAAGGTAACCGATTTACTAAAAGAAAATAAGTTGGAATTTGAAATTTTTGATAATGTAAAAGCTAATCCTACTATAAATGTAGTAAAAGAAGGTATAGAAAAGTTTAAAAAAACCGGTGCAGACTATTTAATAGCAATAGGCGGGGGTTCATCAATTGATACTGCAAAAGCTATAGGAATTATTATAAATAATCCTGAATTTTCAGATGTAAGAAGTCTTGAAGGTGCAGCTATCACTAATAACAAGTGTGTGCCTATTATAGCAGTACCAACAACAGCAGGAACTGCAGCAGAAGTTACTATTAATTATGTAATTACTGATGAAGAAAGAAAACGCAAATTTGTATGTGTAGATCCTCATGATATTCCAGTTGTAGCACTTGTTGATTCAGAAATGATGTCTTCAATGCCGAAGGGGTTAACAGCTGCTACTGGTATGGATGCCTTAACTCATGCTATTGAAGGATATATTACAAAAGGTTCTTGGGAATTAACGGATACGCTTCATTTAAAAGCTATTGAAATTATTTCACGTTCACTTAGAAGTGCAGTAAAAAATGAACCCAAGGGAAGAGAAGATATGGCACTTGGACAATACATTGCAGGTATGGGATTTAGTAATGTAGGTCTTGGCCTTGTTCATGGTATGGCACATCCACTTGGAGCTTTCTATAACACGCCACATGGAATTGCTAATGCAGTAATTTTACCTTATGTTATGGAATACAATGCAGGCTCTACTGGAGAAAAATACAGAGAAATAGCTCGCGTTATGGGAGTTATCGGTGTAGATAATATGTCTCAAGATGAGTATAGAAAAGCAGCTATTGATGTTGTTAAGAAACTTTCAGAAGATGTTAAAATTCCAAAGACATTAAAAGAAATAGGAGTTAAGGAAGAAGATTTACAATCACTTGCAAAATCAGCTATGGCAGATGCTTGTACTCCGGGAAATCCAAGAGACACAAGTGTCGAAGAAATATTTGAAATCTATAAATCAATTTATTAAATTGATATAACGAATCTCACGCTAAAGTTATTACAATTTTAATTATTTAGAATAAGGAGGGACATTTTGTGAGAAATGACGCTGAAACCTTTGATGAAAAAGGCATGCAATTAAAAGGAAAGCATGACATAATACTTGATATGATAGGAATTGATAAGACATTTCCAGGAGTCCGCGCTCTTAAGAAGTGCTCATTAAATCTCAAAAGAGGAGAGATAATCGCCCTAGCAGGTGAGAATGGTGCAGGTAAATCCACGTTGATGAAGATTTTGACAGGTATAGAGCAACGAGATCAAGGTGACATAATTTACAATGGTAAAAGTTTTTTATTTAAAAATCCAAAGGAAGCTCAAACAGCCGGAATTACAATTGTTCATCAAGAGCTTAACTTAATGAATAAATTAACTGCAGCTCAGAATATATTTATTGGTCGAGAATCTGAAGGTCTATTTACAAATGACAAAATTATCAATAAAAAAACAATTGAGCTTTTTAAAGAACTTAATCTTAACATTAAACCAACTGAGATAGTTGGAGATTTATCTATTGGAAAACAGCAGATGATTGAAATTGCAAAAGCAATTTCATTTAATTCCAATGTATTAGTACTGGATGAACCTACAACTGCTCTAACGGAGACGGAAACCACTGAATTATTTCGTACTATGAATCAGTTGAGAGAAAAAGGTGTAGCTATGATTTACATTTCTCATAGAATGGATGAAATTTTTAAAATCACTGATAGAATCACAGTAATGCGTGATGGTGAAAGTATAGGTACACTTAATACAAAAGAAACTACTATGGATGAAGTTATAAATATGATGGTTGGACGTAAAATATCTTTACAGCCTAAGATTGAAAGTAATGTTTCTGATAGTGCACCAGTTGTGCTATCGGTAAAACATTTAGTATCACAGAAAGTCAAGGATGTCTCTTTTAACTTAAGGAAAGGTGAGATACTAGGGTTTGCTGGGCTTATGGGAGCTGGTAGAACTGAGGTAGCACGTTTAATCTTTGGAGCAGATCCAATGATTAGCGGTGAAATTTTTGTAGAAGGTAAATTAATTAAAATAAAAACAACAGCAGATGCAGTTAATGCTGGAATTGGGTATCTTTCTGAAGACAGAAAGAGATATGGCTTAGCAATAGGTCTTTCAGTTGCAGATAATTCTGTTTTAGCAGATTTAAAGGATTTTACTTCTGGTGGATTTGTAAACAGTAAGAAGGTTACAGAGAAGACCAACAAATATATTGAAAAATTAAATGTAAAGACGCCCTCAGTAGAACAGTTAATTAAAAATTTATCAGGTGGTAACCAACAAAAGGTGGTTATTGCAAAATGGTTGATTAGAAACTCTAATATTTTTATATTTGACGAACCAACAAGAGGTATTGATGTAGGTGCAAAAAGTGAGATTTATCAACTTATGAATGACCTTGTTGCACAGGGAAAATCAATTATAATGATATCTTCCGAGTTACCTGAAGTATTGCGTATGAGCGATAGAATTGCAGTTATGTGCGAGGGCAGGATTACAAAAATTTTGGAGATTAAGGATGCTAAACAAGAAAATATCATGAAATATGCTACACAAAGAAAATAAAGTGGGTGAAAATATGTCAAATTCGAATAAACTCAACGATAATAGTTGGACTAACAAAATTAATAATATAGGATTACAACGACTCCTATCCTTAGGTGCACTAGTTATATTGTATGTCTTATTTTCAATTTTTGGTAGAAACTTTTTAAGTTTATCTACACTTATTAATATTTTAGATTCATCATACTATATTGGATTTTTAGCAATAGGAGTAACATTCGTTATCATAACAGGAGGCATAGATCTTTCAATTGGTACAGTTATGATGTGTTCTACACTACTGGGGGGGGTTGCATACAACGTATGGGGATGGCCTATAGGTTTATGCTTAATATTTCTAATATTTTGTTCAACACTTTTTGGTCTATTTAATGGTATCTTAGTAGCAAAATTTAAATTACCGCCTTTTATTGCAACATTAGGAACGATGCTTATTTCAATGGGACTCGGTTCAATTATTGCAAAGGTTTCAACACAACGATATCCAACATCATTCGAAGCAGATGGTTGGTTTAAAACGGTATTTTTTAAAACTCAATCGGGATTTCCAACGGGAGTTATTTTCTTGTTAATATTTTTAGTTATAGCGATTATAATTCTCAATAAAACTCGGTTAGGAAGATATACTTTCGCAATGGGGAGCAATGAAGAAGCTGTTAGGCTTTCAGGAGTTAGAGTTGATAAATGGAAAATTGGAGTATATGTTATAAGTGGGTTTTATGCAGGACTTTCTGGAATAGTATATGCATCAGCATATACAACAATTATCCCTGGTACTGGTAACGGACTTGAACTTCTAGCCATTGCAGCGGTTGTTATCGGTGGTACCTCGCTTTCAGGTGGGGTGGGCTCTATAGTTGGTACAATGATCGGTGTATTTATAATGAGCGTTCTTAGTAATGGGTTGATGTCCATGAATCTTCAAGGACAATGGCAGACGTTCTTCACAGGAATTGTTGTTATTTGTGCCGTTTTACTTGATTTATATAGAAATAAAAAATCAAATGAGGTTAAGTTTGAAAAAAATGAAAAGGAGTCTAAAACAAGTGAATTACCGGTTAACCTAAAATGATAATAACTTCTAGTAACAACCTTAAAAAGCTTAGTTTTGTGCCAAGTCTTATAAAAAAAATTAGGTAGTGTTTACACTATCAAGATTTCTGAGGGGGATTTTATATGAAAAAAGGAAGAAGTATCGTAAGTATTGTAACAGCTATTTCTTTAATAGCTACTGTTGGATTAACATTTCAAGGTTGTAATAAAAGTACAACCTCAGCTGAAGGTTCTAAACCATATATTGCAGTTGTAGCCAAAGGTTTTCAATTTCAGTATTGGCAAGTAGTTATGGATGGTGCGAATAAAGCAGCGGATGAATTGGGAGTAGAGATTACTTTCGATGGACCAGCAACAGAAAGTGATATCGGATCACAGGTTACGATGGTTAACTCTGCACTAGCTAAAAATCCTGTAGCACTTGCACTTGCAGCTTTGGATACAGATGCAGTTATATCACAATTAGACCAAGCTAAAGAGAAGAATATTCCAGTAATAGGATTCGACTCTGGTATTCCTAATGCACCTGAAGGTTCGGTTGCAGCTACAGCAGCTACAGACAGTTATAAAGCAGCTGAGATTGCAGCGGATAAACTGTTTGCAGAATCATCATTTGTAGAAAAAGTTAAAGCAGCTACAACAACGAGTCCGGTTGTAATTGCAGTTCTTTCACAAGATGCTACAAGTGATTCAATTATTCAACGAACAAAAGGATATATTGAAAAAATGAAGAAAAATATAGAAGGTGTAAGTGGATTTGAAGGAAGTGTTGACATTTCAGGTCAAACAAAATACACTGCTGCAGCAACCAGCGAAATAAAAGTTAAGATTGTTGTTAATGTACCACCAACAACTGCTGCAACAGACGTTCAACAAGGTGCAGTATCACTTCTTAAAAAAGAAGGAATTATTGCTATTTATGGTTCAAATCAAGGTGCAACTGATGGTATACTTTCTGCTTCAAGTGATGGTTCTGACTTTAACAAAACAGATGGTAAATATAAAGACATTATAGCTGTGGGCTTTGATGCTGGAAAAGGGTTAAAGACAGCAGTTGCTAAAGGTTGGTTTTTAGGTGCAATCACACAAGATCCATACTCTATTGGTTATAATGCAGTTAAACTTGCATTCGAAGCATCTGAAGGTGAAGATGTTTCTGATGTAGATACAGGTGCGAAATGGTATGATAAGACAAATATGAATGATTCTGATAT
>JANZQE010000097.1:0-6115 GCA_038040705.1 Clostridium sp.
CATATTTTTTCTGACTTATCTATACTACCCCAAAATCAAGAAAAATACTAAATTAATTTGACTACTGGATATTTGACTAAATCAAACCTGGATTAGCTTCCTGCCTCTTTTTGCTATAAATTTTTTTCAACACCACACTTATTTTAATAAACTTTAGTTTTATTTATTCTTATAAATCTCCATTATAATCTCTATAAAAACCATTCAATATAATAAAAGTTATATTGAATGGTTTTTATTTTACTTTAAAACACGCATTTTACTGATTTTATCTATATTTTAATTGAATGGTATGGTATACTGGTATTGTAAACAAAATGTATACATGTATAATTGCATTGTAAACAGGTGTATACAGAAGTAAACATTATTTATTTTATAATAATATTTTTAGCTATCTAAATTTCATATATAAATAAATCATTAAAATATTATTAAAGTAAGATATTTTAGAAATTATACTGTTTATAGAGATATTTTTAACAAGTAATAACTAAGTACGTAGTAAAAATCCATTAATTGATGAAAATCACGGATTTTTATTATAATAATCATAGAAAATACTGTACAGAAAGAGGGAATAACAAATGGATGCAATATTAAGCGTAAGAATAAGCGATGAATTAAAGCAAAAATTCAATGAATTAGCTCAGAATGAAGGAATAAACAACAAGGAACTAATGGAGCAAGTAGTTAAATACTATGAATTAAATAGGGCAAAAGAAGAAGATAGTAATATGTCCGAGGACATCAAAGAATTACAAACAATAACCAGTAGAATGGCGGATATATATATAAACATAGTAGAAAGAAATAATATTAAAGCCTTAGAGATAAAAAACATCCATAGAGATGAGCTAATGGACAATAGTAAGGATGTGCAAAAGCTGAAAGAAGAGATCACATTATTAAAGGAAGAAAATAAAAAAATAAGTTTACTAGGAAATGACCTGCATGATTCAAAGCAGTTTAGTAAGGAACTACAAGAAAATATCAAGAACTTAAAAACCCTTAATAATATGCAGGAAGAAAAAATATTAAAACTAACGGAGACTAATGATAAATACACTAAATTTAGAGATGAAATTATAAAGCTTAAAGTAGATTTTGATAAATTAGCAAATGAAAATACGCAGCTTAGGAATAATTTTTCGAATAAGAATAATGAAGCAGATAGATTAGCAACTCAAATTGATGAATTAAGGGAAATAAGTAAAAACAAGGTGGAGGAACTTAAGATTAAGGCTAAGCAAGATATTGAAATGCAAAAGGAGAGAACACATTTTGAAATGGGCAAAGAACTCTTAAAATTAAAAGAGGAACATCAACTTAGGGTACAGGAGCTACAAGAAAGTTTTAATGAAAGAATTACTGATTTATTGAAAGAAAAAGAAGACTCAACAGAGAAATTTAAAAATATGCTTCTGGAAATGGATAAAAAAGACACTGAAACTATTGTGATTGATAAAAAATAGAATACAGAACTATATTGTGAATATACAGTTTAAAACAAAACGCAACCTAATTTAACGAAAGTTAAGTTAGGTTGTTTTCCATATATACTCATATTAAATTAATAATGTAATAAATGACATTGATCAATACATATATAATAAAATTTATGGTACAATATGGTTAGTTTATGGCAATGAATATCATGAGAACGAATGTTCTTATGATAAAGATAATATTCCTGAGGGATTAATGGACTTCTTTAAGCTCTATATTATTTTAAGCATTTTATCTATCATTATATTAATTGTTGGAGTTTTTGTTTTTCCAGGGCATGTATTTAATATTATAGGTATACTAGCAACTATAGCTAGTATAGTTGCTAGTATTATGATAATGATTAACAAAGAAAATTGTTTTGAAAAAATTAGTATGGTTTTTGAAAAGAACTTTAAGAGTGTTATATTATTAGGTTTATTGTATATTGCACTTAAATTAATTATAGTTATATTTAGTGGACTTGTTTATGGTAATTTATCTGAAATGCTAAAAAGGACTATGGATATAGTCACTTTACTTATTATTGTTGTGCCAATGAGTGTTTTCTCCTCTTTTATACTATTCTTTGGAGAAGAACACTCATATGTATCTTTGTATTAAGAGATTCTTAAAACCACCGCCAAGGCACATTCCTCCACTAAACCCGTCGGGTAAGGTCAAGGAACATATTGAGTTCAAACCTTTAGTTGAAATCTTATTAAAAAATGGTTACCATAATAGCCCTAAAAATTCACATTTTTGTCCATAAAGATTATCGCAAGTTTGGGTTAGGAGATAAACGAGTAGATTTTATAGCACAATTTTCGTAAATAACGTATTTGTGATATTGAACAATTATATTAAACTACAAACTTGAAATTATTTATATTTAACTAAGGAGATGATTATATGTCTGAATCAATAGTTAGGATACTTATATTATTACCCGTAGGATTAGCTTTTATTTTTATAGGATGGCGTATTTGGAAAAAAGAACAGATAACGTTAATACATGATTATCATTATACAATGGTTGATGAAAAAGATAAAAAATATTATACAGAAAAAATAGGTAAAGCATGTATTATAATGGGAATAGGAATAATACTGATGATGGGTATTATTAATTTCACATCAAAGACAGCATATGGTGTGATATGCTTTGGGATATTTTTTGTTTGGGGCTTAGTTATGATATTTATGGCACAGAAAAAATATAACGGTGGATTGTAGTGGCAATTCAAGTTCCCAAGGGTTCATATATTGTTAATAATGGATTTGAAACATATTTTAAGTAGCTTTCAACTAAGAAAGTCATAAACCAACGCCAAGGCACATTCCTTCACCAAGCGCGTCTCGCTAAGGTTCAGGAACGTCGGCAATTAGGAACGTTATACGAAATAGAATAAAATAGTGAGTGCTTATAAGTTATTCAGTTTACCTGATGCAGACGTAGCTGTAGAATATTTTATATTATGTGAAGTGGAGGTCTTTGAGATGAATAATAAGAACAGCAAAAAAAACAAGATGGTTAGTATAATTTTCATTTGTATCTTTGCTATATCACTATTTTTCATTTTTAATGACTCAAACAAGGATAGAATTCTAAGATTTGTTAATAACAATCGCGATTTTTTGAACGAATGTGTTGAAAATAAAGATTATGATAAAATCTATGAAATCAATAAAATTAAGAGTGCAACACCATATTATTTAAGTGCTAATGAGTTATATATTGATTTCTATTGTTATGGTTTGGGACTCGTTCCAAGTTCAACCTATTATGGCTTCTATTATGTCAGTAATGATGAACCATTAGGATTTCAATCGGCACCTCTGAAATTGGAATCAGATGGAGATGGGTGGAAATGGAGAGAATCTAATGGTGATAATTGGTATTATACTGAGAAAATAGCAGACCATTGGTACTATTATGAAGCTGGATTCTGATGGAATGACTTTTAAAGTATAGTTTATTAAACAATAAAAGGATATTCGTAAGGGGGATACATAAATTATGAATAATATAACAAAATTAAAGGTTGGGGATTCTATTGGTATTTTTTCACCATCATCGCCTATAACATATACATGTCCTAATAGGTTTGAAAGAGCTAAAAAATATTTACAGAGTAAGGGTTTTAAAATAATAGAGGGAAGTCTAACAGGGAAATATGACTTCTATAGGTCTGGAAGTATTAAGGAAAGAGCAGAGGAATTAAACGCTTTAATTAGAAATCCAGAAATAAAATGCATTATGTCCACAATTGGCGGAATGAACTCAAATTCGATTCTCCCTTATATAGATTATGAAGCACTAAAAAGAAATCCTAAGATAATAATAGGATATTCTGATGTTACAGCAATTCTACTTGCTATATTTGCACAAACAGGAATAACCACTTACTATGGACCTGCATTAGTGGCCTCATTTGGTGAATTGCCACCCTTTGTTGATTCTACTTATAAATACTTTAAGGAAATCACTATGGATGAAACAAAAATTCCTTATGTCTTTGAAACTCCTGAATATTGGTCAGATGAACACATTAATTGGGAAACACAAGATAGAAGCAAAGAAAAAAGAGGGAATCAATGGATTACAGTTTTTGAAGGTACTGCTCGAGGTAGAGTAATAGGAGGGAATTTGAATACCATGCAAGGTATATGGGGTAGCAAATATATGCCTGAAATAAAAGATGGAGATATACTTTTCATAGAAGATTCTTTAAAAAATTCCGCAACAATAGAAAGAAGCTTTTCTTTTTTAAAAGTAAATGGCATTTTAGATAGGATATCAGGAATAATCCTAGGTAAACATGAATTATTTGATGACTCAAAGACGAGCAGAAAGCCATATGAAATATTAATAGAAGTATTGGGAGATAAAAAGTTACCATTCATTGCAGATTTTGATTGCTGTCATACACAGCCAATGATGACGTTGCCAATAGGATGTGAAATTGAACTTGATGCTACAAATAAAAAAGTAACTATTATTTAAGATTGGTTCAAATAATATTTTTGTGTTATGACGGATTGGTTTTATATTGTGTACATTATATATATTATAGGGGGGTAAAGTTATGAGCATAGAACTAAACATGTATAAACGAGCTGTTGAATTTATTGAGCAGCGGTTTCCAACAGGATGGGGTGGGGTGGCAGTAATTCATACTGATGATGATAAATATTTAATAAGTGTTGCATTAGAAACTGCAAATACCAGTGTGTCAATTTGTATAGAAACAGGAGCAATGTGCGAAGCACAGAAATATCAAGCAAACGTAACACATTGCCTCTGCGTTACAAGGGACGATGAAATCTCTCCATTTAAGGTGCTTTCACCTTGTGGTGTATGTCAAGAGCGGTTACGTTATTGGGGAAAGGATGTAAAAGTTGGAGTAACAACAAAAGACGACGTTCTTAAATTTGTAACTCTTAATGAATTACAGCCCTATCATTGGACCGGAGCTTATCCGAAGGAAGAGTTAGAGCATTATAATAAAATAGACTTTAAAAACAACAATTAAATATAATCTTTAATTTTTAGTTAAGTCGAAACATTCTTATAGTACGTAACAAATCTAAGGATAACTTGAGTAGGTCTTACTCAAGGTGTAGTGGCTAAAACGACCTATAACAAAATGTTGCCGTTCGACTTGGCTGGAGAGTCCTTTCAACAGTAGCAAGTTATTTAAGCAAGTATATCTTTCAAATTAAGAAAATCATAAACAACTGCCAAGGCACATTCCTTAACCAAGCCCATCGGGCTAAGGTTCAGGAACGTCGGCAACAAGAAACGTTATACGAAACCTCACGAACAAATAGTACAAAGGAGAATAATGCTAATGGATAATACTTTAATAGAAAAATTAACAGAACTTGTAGAAAATGCGTGCAAATCTAAAAGCAATAAATATGGATATGGAATTTGGTCTCATCACATAAAACCTATGCTTCAAATTTCAACAAAATTAGCTTCATTTTATAATGCTGATGAAGAGATAGTTATTATCGCAACACTTCTACATGACCTTGCCGGAATAAGAGATAATTCAAAAACAAAGGAGCATCATATTTATGGGTCTATAGAAGCGGAAGAAATACTTAGAAAGTACAATTATCCTGATGATAGAATAGAAAAAGTAAAAAGGTGTATTTTAAATCATAGAGGGAGTTTTAACAATTTTAATGATATTTTTGAAGAAATTTGTGTAGCGGATGCTGATGCTATGGCTCATATAGAACAAATCGGTTCATTATTTTATCTTGTTTATAAAGAAATGGATATGGAAATAGAAGAAGGTATTCAATACATAAAAGGGAAGATAAATAGAGATTGGCATAAAATGAGTGAGAAAAGCAAGGAAATATTTAAATATAAGTATGAAAGTGTAATCGATATAATCAAATAAACAAGAAACACTAAAAAAATTAAGGGCTTCGTATAACAAAATGTTGCCGTTCGCCTTGGCTGGAGAGTCCTTTAGGAAGGACAAGCTAAATAGGGATTAATGTTTCAAACTAAGAAAATCAAAAGATACTGCCAATGCACATTCCTTCACCAAGCACGTCGGCAAAAGAAACGGTATACTCCATCTTGGAAAGAAATCTGAAAACA
>JANZQE010000098.1:0-3428 GCA_038040705.1 Clostridium sp.
GGGTGGTAAAAATTTTTTGTGGAATATATTGCACATTCTACTGCTGTATTTATCATTTCAGCAAATATAACTAGTGTTATAGTAATTGTTATAATTAAAAGCTCTATCTTAGATAAATCATAAAAAAACGCGGCAGTAAGAACTAATATAGTGACTAACATATGTATCTTCATATTTCTTTGCGTTCGAATTGAGTATATGATTCCCTCGATAGCATAATTCAAACTATCAATTAACTTTTTAACTTTCATACACAACCACCTTTAAAAATATTACCCTAAAGTAAATAGCTACTTGCCAATTAATTAAATAACGTGTTCTACCTAGATATGTTGAAAGTAGCAAGTATTTCTTCTTCTCTTTTTCTCATAACTTTTTTCTGCGTTTCTTCTATGTGATCGTAACCTAACAGATGTAGAATTGAATGCACTGTAAGATAAGCACATTCACGAGTAAATGAATGTCCGAATTCTTCGCTTTGTTCCTTTGCTCTTTCAAGTGATAATGCAACATCTCCAATTACTAATTTCCCATCATATAAATCATTTTGGTCAAATTCGTAATTTGTATACACATCTTTAAATACCATATTCTCTGGATAATGTAACATAGGAAAAGATAACACATCTGTAACTTCGTCTATACCACGATGTTTAAAATTTATTTCCCTAATTTCTTCATTATGAATAAATATCACACTTACTTCATTATCCACAAGAAGTTCTTCCTCTTTTAGCGTATACTCAATAACATTCTTTATGGTGATTTCAAGCTCCTTTGTAACTTCAATCTTATTTTGCCTATTATCCATAAAAATCATATTTATTTTCACTCCCTATCTAATCTCTTGTTATTTTTCGTTTTCCCTTTCCTTTTCCTTATCCTTTTCCCATTTATCTGAAGGATACTCTATTCGCTCATGATATATTCCTGAAAGCACTTTTAAGAAAGCTTTCCTTATCTTATCTAAGTCTTTCATGGTTAAATCGCAATTATTCAGTTGTCCATCATTAAGTCTATCTTTTATTATGTTATTAACCATTTCCTCTATTTTACCTGTTGTATGATTTGGAATTGATCTTACTGCGGCCTCCACTGCATCTGCTAGCATTATAATTGCTGCTTCCTTACTTTCAGGTATTGGTCCCGGGTATCTAAAATCTTCTTCTTTAATTTCATCAGGTTTACCACTGGAATTTTTCATAGTCACATAAAAGTACTTAACTAATGTGCATGCATGGTGCTGCCTAATAATATCTTGAATAACCTTAGGTATTTTATATTCTTTTGCAAGCTCTATTCCATCCTTCACATGTGAAATAATTATAAGTGTACTTAGGTTTGGCGTTATTTTATCATGCGGATTATCATTGCCTAATTGGTTTTCTTTGAAAAAATAAGGTCGCTTTATTTTACCAATATCATGGTAATATGAGGACACTCTAGCAATAACTGCGCTAGCACCAACTGTTTCTGCTGCAACCTCTGACAGGTTACCTACAAGTACAGAATGATGATAACTACCAGGGGCTTCTAACAGCAATCTCTTTAAAAGTGGATGATTTGGGTTCGATAATTCTAAAAGTTTTACTGTAGTCACTACATCAAACAAGCTTTCAAAAAACGGTAAAAATCCTATAGCAAGCACTCCTGATACGATACTTGCAAGACACACCATCCCCGCCTTTTTAAAAACATCAACAATGCTATTGCTTAAAAGAAATCCCATAGAAAGATACATGGCTAGGTTTATCATTCCAATATATATAGACGAATATAATATATCATTTCTTTGTTGCATACTTTTAAGTAGCATAACTGCGATAATAGAGTTTATCACAGCAAGTATTGTAATTTCAATATTAAATTTAACTGCAACACTAATTAAAATGCAGTTAAGAATATTTAGTGCAATTGCTACTTCATCATTAATTAAGATAGTCATAAGTATTGGTATACAGGCTAGTGGAATTACATACAATGAAATTATTCCAAGTATTCTAGCAAGTAATATAGCAATTATGCTCAGTACATTAATCATAATCAGCTTTTTTATATCATTAAAAATTAGCGGATGATACTTATATAAATAAAACCATTGAAGTAGGAGTACTAGGCAAACAAGCCCCGCTAAACTTAAATATAATGGCCACTCAAAATTACCCGCATTATTTAGAAGCCCGAGTGACTCTAGAAGCGCCTTTTGTTCAGAGGTTATTGGTTCTCCTTCTTTTACAATGATTTGATCTTTTTTAATCATTACTGGCTTAACACTTTCACTCGCCTCTTGTATTAATGCCTCTGTTGTCTCCTTATCGTATATTGTATTAGGAAACACCTGTACATTTGCAATTGACATTCCTACTTCTCTTATCTCCTTAATAAAATTGGAGTTATTAAATTCTGTAGCAACAATACCTTGAGCCATTTTAATTTCTTCAGGCTTATTTTCATTTATTGTAGTTAACTCATAAAGAGTTGTCATTGTTTTTGCAAGGAATTCTTGTAAATCTTCTGCCACTTTAGCATCTAAATTCAATAGAATTTGATAGCTTTCATAGGGTAAATCCTGAATTAATTTCTTTTCTTTAAGTAGTGCTATTTTTTCTTCTTCTGATAATGTGTTCACAGGTAAAGTTTCATTGTTTTTTTTGGTTGATTCTGTAATATCAACATTATTTAGCTCGCGCACTGCTTTAAATAATTTAGCAATATTTGCTATAGCCTGCTTATTTGCTGGGGTTTTAATTGTTTTTTTACCTATAAGCGATATAGCCTTAGCTCTATTACTTTCTGTAGATATTTCATTTTCAACTTCTCTAGGTGCTTTTATATCTATATTTGCAATATCTCCAACATTTAGAGTGTATTTTTTAGGAACCAGTGCTGTTACTAAAATTGAAAACATCACCACTGCTGTAACTACAAAGATCAAATATGGTTTTGCTTTATTAATTTTCACAAATTCTCTAATATTTTTCATACTGTCCCCCGCCTTTTCCTCTCCCGTAAATTATAAAATGAATATTTTTTTCTAAGGTAATTTTTGTTCTTCTCCTATATTTTCTTCCGCAACTACCACTACTCTTATAATACACTTGTCTTCTTCTTTTTTCACCTCAGAGATTTTATCTTTAATCTGAACGCTTCTGTCTAAATCCCTTAGGATATTAGAATACATTTCATCTATTACTTTAATAGAATCCACAGGTATATTTTTTTCCTCGACTTCATAATAATTTTCACTCTTTATAAATTTATCGTTATTTTCTATTTTATCATAATTCGCATAAGGAATTAAGCTATTTTTTAGATAAACTTTTTTATTTGCTAATTCAATGTATAAATTTCTAATAATATTCCCTGTTTTAACCCTTGATACATTATTTAGTGGGATCTCTTGTTTTGCCTCGTAGAAAGTTTTTGCT
>JANZQE010000099.1:0-2799 GCA_038040705.1 Clostridium sp.
GAGAGAATATTTATATTCTCAATCTAGTGATTATGGCATGAAGGTAACACCCCTTCCCATACCGAACAGGTAGGTTAAGCTTCAATGCGCCAATGGTACTGCAAGGGTGACCTTGTGGGAGAGTAGGTTGTCGCCAGGTAATAAGAAGACCGCTAAGTTTAAACTTAGCGGTTTTTTTTCTGCGTAAATAGCTATAAGTCTATATGAATTTAAATATTGAAAATTTTTTAATTTGGCTTACAAATACAAATATTAAAGGATATTAATATGCCCATGTTGAATTATCTTAATATAATGTTTTAACTTAAGATAATAAAATATGGGGGGCAAATGATGAATAATACAGAGAAGGTAAAAGAAAATAACTTGGGTAATATAATCAAATTCGTAGGTTATAGTTTAATTGGAATATTTATGTTTTTTATAACGATTACTATAAATGGGAAAGCAACTATACCCATAGACCATTTGGTTACAGCACTAAAAGGATTATCTGCAAGTGGCGCTGGAATTTATGGTTTAGTAGTTATTATTTTAGGTGGAATATATCCTTTTTACAAAAAAACGTGGAATAAAAACAAAGTGACATTAGTATTTTCATTACTTAAAGTATTAGGTATTGTAATAGGATTCATGGCCTTCTTTAAGATTGGACCAAGTTTTCTATTTGAGGAAGATATGGTTCCGTTCTTGTTTAATTTATTAGTTATTTCAGTAGGGATAATTGTTCCTGTAGGTTCAGTATTTTTAGCGTTTTTAGTTGGTTATGGACTTATGGAATTTATAGGCGTTATAATGAAACCGATCATGGGACCAATATGGAAAACACCAGGACGGTCTGCAGTTGATGCAGTTGCATCATTTGTGGGAAGTTATTCTATTGGACTTTTAATTACAAATAGGGTATATAAAGAGGGGAAATATACAACAAAAGAAGCTTCAATAATTGCTACAGGATTTTCCACCGTATCTGCAACTTTTATGATTGTAGTTGCAAAAACATTAGGAATAATGGATTTATGGACTAAATATTTCTTAGTAACTATAGTGATTACATTTATAGTTACAGCTATTACTGTAAGAATAAGACCTCTAAGCAAAAAGTCTGATGAATATTACAATAATCAAAAGGGCAATCCCGAAATATCTAAAGAAGGAAATATATTTAAAAATGCATGGAAAGCAGGACTCGAAGGTGCACAAAATTCAGTACCAATAGGGAAAAATATTGTTGTAAACTTAAAAGATGGATTTATTATGGCAATGGGGATATTACCATCAATAATGTCTGTAGGATTAATAGGTCTAATTCTTGCAAAATATACACCAGTGTTCGATATAATAGGGTATGTTTTTTACCCGATAATATTGCTATTTAAATTACCAGAACCATTATTAGCAGCAAAAGCAAGCGCAGTGGGCATAGCAGAAATGTTTTTACCAGCATTGCTAGTTGTTGGAGCACCACTTGTAACAAAATTTGTAGTAGCTGTAGTATCTATTTCATCAATATTGTTTTTCTCAGCATCAATTCCATGTATATTATCCACTGATATACCAATAAGTGTACCTGAGATAATTATAATATGGTTTGAAAGGACTGTATTTACATTAATTTTAACCATACCTGTCGCATATCTAATATTATAAATGTTTATACTAATATTGCATATAAATAAGAAAACCACTAAGTTTAGACTTAGCGGTTTTTTTATGTATAATTAGTTGGAATGGGATGTTATATTTAAGCCGCCTTTTTTGAATTAAATGTTGATTTTGACTTTACTAAAAGTTCAGTAGCATATCCCATAGGACATACTTGGCACCAACTTCTCGGTTTAAATATTATTCCCATTATAACTCCTAGTGCTAAAGACGCAGTCATAAATCTAAATAGGGCAAAACCTATTCTATATATATTTGGACCTGCATGATACATAGAAAAACTAAATAAAGATATCATTATAGTCAATAATGCTTTTTTACCATGTTTTCTAATTGGCAAAGGAAGAGCATTCTTGAAACTAATTTGTTTTAAGAATTTTTGTAATATAGAACCTCTAGGACAATAATGAGAACAATGTATTTTACCTCTTCCGCGTATAGCATGGTACATTGGCATAGTCATACATATAACGCCTAGTAATCCAAATCTAATATCTAATATTGAAAGTAAAATAAATGAAAGCATTATAATCCATGACCAACTTTGATGCGATTTCTTTTTTGTCATAAATACCTCCCGAGTGTATAGTTAATTCTAGTTTATTATACGGGGAGGGGGTATAAAAGTCAATAGTAGAATAAGACATAATTTATTTAGTGGATAAGGGATTTAATAATAATTTGTGTGTTGACGTGAATGTTATAGACACATATTGACAATGTTTAGCCAAGCGTATCTGGATGCGGAAAACTTAAGTATTTAAACCTGTAGCTAGTAATATGAGTATAATCTAGTTAGAACACTACTGTACCTAAATTATGCTCTTATTTATATGATAGAATATTCCTTGTCGTCGCAAAGCGGTGGCAAAGTAAATTATATGTTTATTGTTAATTTAATTAGTTCTTAAATGAAAACAAATCTTGAGAAGTTGTTGACAAAACAAGAAATATGTAGTAACATTGTATAAGTCATCAGTTATTGACGAATACAAAAAACAAATTGGTCTTTGAAAATTAAACAGAGAAATAGGTAAAGATAGCAAAATAATATTTTGCTAAACCAGTTAATTACTTTAGTAAATAAAGTGAATTTTAGTCGTAAGACTAAATAGTATGTAATGAGCTTGAGTA
>JANZQE010000100.1:0-7577 GCA_038040705.1 Clostridium sp.
AGAGCTTGTAGCAACAGAGTTTGTCTGCTTCGATTCCAAACTCTGTAAGGTGCCTGACCCTTGGAAATATATGCAAACTAAAAAGGAAACAATTAATGTTAATTATACGGAAGCTAGGCTAAAGTAAAATATCTGATGCGGGTCTAGTAAATTATGCAACCTGCTACTGGAGAGGAAGCTGGTGAGATATTTCAGTGTTTTTTTCGATTTTAAACTTAGATATTGCTTTTCGGATTCACCAGCATTTAGATTTATATAATGTGATCCATGAGCCCTATCGGAAGCCCTGACATTCCAAATAAAAGGTTATTCTTATTATCTATTGTTATACTACCACCTTATATCTGCACCGGTTTTTTTAAAGTTTACCCCGCTTGCAGTTATCTTACGAAACTTATTGCTTATTTAAAAAATCATTCAAGTTAATCACATGTTGTTCATATAGTGCAAAGCCTATTTTACATTTTTCATTGAAAGCTTCTACTGTATAACGAAGTTTTCTACCTTCAATTGCTATCAATGTTGCTTTTACTGTGACCTTCATATTAACAGGGGTTGGATTTATATGTTCAACATCAATTTTTATTCCAACAGGTCTATGATTTTTTGGAATATTATCAACCATTAAATGGGATCGCGTCAGTCACCTATTAAAGTAGTTGTCTGGCACGACACTGTGGTAAAATTCAGTAACAAAGTAAAATTATTATGACTAAGGATTACAATTTCCACTTAGGAGGTTCCCTTCTAAGACTGTAACACCGGGTACACCTATCAATGAATTAAAAACACGTATTATCACAACTGAATTTGGCAAAATAGATGCAGCAGTAGGAAGCTCTACCCTAGTTGACCAAGTTGGAGGAAACTCTGGAGTAGCAAACAACTGGTTTCCGAAGCCTCCAATACCTGGTATGAAAATTTCACCTGTGTACATATCAAAGTTGCCGAATTCTGTAGGCTGAGGTAATGTTGCCATAAAACTCACAGCCTGACCTCCTCTGGGTCCGAAATTCACATAAGCTGCGCCGCCGGTTCCGAAGGGTACTCGCCCTCGAGGGTGTAGTGGAGTACAGCAGGGATAAGATATTAAACCGGGTACACAAAGTACATCACCAGGATATAACAAATTGGGATTTGGAATATGTGGGTTGTTAACTGCAAGTGCTTCTAGTCTTACCCTAAACATTTGAGATATATTATAGAAAGTATTACCTGGGAGTACGGTATAACGGCCTAGAAATGCCGGTGGACAGTTTTGTGGAACCCTTGGCTGTTGTCTAAACATAAAAACTACCTCCATTTTATTTTTCCGCAACTTTTTAGAGATGAAAATTTTTCTGGGAAACTATAATATAGTATGAGGTGGCAGTTTGAATTGTTCTGTTTATGGGGACAGTATTCTTTAACTAAGAAAATTGTTAAATGTAAGGTCAAGCAAGCACCCCACTAGGGTAACTGTGACTTGGGAAAAAGAGTAAATGACGAACTGTGAAGGTGAAGATATTAATAGCAACAGAGCTTGTCCGCTTTGCTTCCAAACGCTGTAAGGTACCTGACCCTTGGGAATGATTGTAAACTTAAAAGAGAAAGATTAATATGGATTAGAGGAGAATTAACTTGTAAAATTCGTAGGATACTTCCTCAGTTTAAGTATAGAAAATAAGTAAAAGGGAGTTTTAAACAGGTAATCACTTAAAACATTTATAGATTAAAATAGTTAAACATCCTATATTGAAAAAGCCGTAATGAAAGATTTAAACTAGTACCTGTTAGATCAGATTGGTCAGATGCAACAGATCTATTAGGCTACAGAAATATTGAAAACAAGTTTGTTCCAGGTATAATTATTGATGCTGCCTATGAAGCCATGAAGAATATAGATAAACCTTATTTCCTATGTTTTGATGAAATAAATTTAGCAAGAGTGGAGTATTATTTCAGTGATATTTTATCATCTATGGAAGCATTGGAGTTTTAATGTTCAATAGTAGCAAATTCGCTGCAATCTTAAAAACCATCAGAGGATGTGAACAAATTGTAAGGTGCGATTTGTGAAGTAGCACGCAAATGACCCGAAACGAAAGTGAAGTCTATAAGCCACGAAATTTGTTCATAAACGCGAAGAGGTCGACACTTGGGAAAAATGCTCTTTTGGTGTTAATCCAGAAAAGTTAAAGGGAAGAGAATGCAATGGAGTCCTTGACCTTTCGAGTACAAATGATACAGAATTTAGAAGGTATGGGTTTTACAGTAGTGGCATTTGGACAGGGATATAAGGATATGTCTCCACCTAAAGTAACCTTTGAAAAGAAACTCGCCCATGGTGGAAATCCTGCTTTAAGCTCGATGATAGATAATGTTTTTGTTAGAACAAATCCTGCTGGAAACATTAATCCAGATAAATAAAAATCAACTGAATAAATGGATGGAGTTGTAGCTCTTGTTATGGCTCTTGATAGGTCAGTAAGGCATGAAAACAAACAGAGTGTTTAAGATGGGAGAGGTATTTTGGTGTTGTAAAGCATATATACAAGTGATATAATTTTAGTATTAATTTAAATTATATTGTATATAAATAATACAAAGCTGAACAGTATATAATTATAAATAATGTATTTGATATGAAAAAATGGTGAATATATTATTGAGAGGATTAAGTATGATAGTGGATTACAGTCATTGGAATATTTACGATGGAGCTTCTGAGGGTAGTGGTAGAAGTGATAAGGATTGGTTAATCAACAATGCAACTAAAGAAATAGGTTTATTCAAATACACTAAATCTGATAAAACAACTGAGCATGTTTCAGAAAAACTAGCTTCAGATTTAGCTGGATTAATAGATCTAGAATGTGCTAAAATTGAAATAGGCGAATATAAATCAAGAATAGGATCTATGAGTTACCTTATAAATAAAAAGACAGAAATACTTGTAGAAGGTATTTATTTAATTAACAGGAAGTATCCCAATTATAATTCGCAGACAATGTATGATAGTCTTAATGAAGAATATTATTCATTAGAGATGATAATAAAGTCACTTGCTGAATATAATTTAAGTAAAAATTTCTTCAAAATATTAATTTTTGATTTTCTAATTGGTAATACTGATAGGCATCAAAACAATTGGGCAGTAATTCAATGTGGTAATAGTGTCAGGATTTGTCCGATTTATGATAATGGTTCATCTTTGTGTTGTTATTTTAAAGAAGAAAATTTAGATTATTATTTAGGTAAGGATAAAGTTAGATTTAATGCTATAGTTAATAGCAAGTCAAAGTCTAGAATTAGGATAAATAAAAAACTTAAGAAAGAGCCTACACACCTAGAAATGCTTGAGTATATAAAGTTAAATTATTGCGAAAGTATTATAGATTTAATAAGGGTTATAAATGAGAATATTACAGAAGTAATGCTAGATAAAATTATGTCTAATTATTCAGAAGATTCAATAAGCAATAAAAGGAAGCTACTAATAAAAAAATTTTTATTAGAAAAAATAAAGATAATGAATGGTGTATTTTCAAGAGAGGAGGAAGGGCATGTCTATTAAAGAAGGAAGAGATTATATCTATTTAGTATGGAAAGAAATCGAAACAAGACGACAGTATATTGTAGGACAATTATCTAAAAACGGACAATTTGAATTTAAATATGGTTTTGAGGTTAAAGCAGCAATAGAAAAAGGTTTTAAATTATTGATTTCTTTTGAACAAATTGATAAAGTTTATAAGAGTGACATACTATTTCCAGTATTCTCAAGTAGATTACCTGATAAAAAGAGACAAGGTCTTGATAAAATTCTTTTGAAATATAGTATGAAAGAATATGACGAATACAAACTATTGAAAAGAAGCGGTGCTAGATTACCTATTGATAATTTAGAGTTTATTGACCCTATTTTAGGTGATGATAGTGAAGATATTAAAAGGGTTTTTTATATGGCAGGACCTAGACACTATATGGGATGTGATGGAGAGGATTGCTTAAAATCAGAAGACATATATGTTGGAGAAAAATTAAGTTTAGTATTAGAACCAGAGAATAAGCATGATAAAAGCGCAATAAAAATTCTAAATAGTAACGACGTTCATATAGGCTATATTCCAAGGTATTATAGTGAAACACTTATAGAATTAATTAATAAAAAATATAAATATAATTGTGTTATTTGCGATATTTTAAAGGACAATAATTGTAATGAGTGCGTAAAAATTGAGTTAGTAATAAATCAATAAAGCTGACTAACATTTATTATACCGTTGGAAGGCGAGGTTTATGCCTGAGTCCAAATATTCCATTTGTGGTGGGAGCAAAATTATAAGGTTTACTTCTTTTAATTTTTTTAGCATCTGTTAATAACAGGTGCTTTTTTCATATCCATTTTTAGGAGCTAACTGAATGTTATTTGGCACTACTAATAATAGTGCTAATTTAAAATTATAAACTAAAATTAATTATCATGTTTTACAAATAAAAGATGATTGTACATATAAAGATATGCTATAATTACTATTAATTAAGACGAAATCGTAGAAAATTGTGAACATTAGATTATTAATATAATAGGGGGATACTATGTGGGAATACAAAACTGAAATATGTAATACATTTTTTGACGGTAAACGTTCTATAAGAGAAAAATGTGATGCTATTCTTAAAAAATACGCTGATGAGGGTTGGGAATTTGTTACTCTTCAATGCTCTGATGTAGGTGGTATATTGAAGATATTTATATTTAAAAAAGAAAAGAAGTAAGAATAGATTATAAGCATACTGTGAAGCATCATTAATTCATAATTTTCTTTTAAAGCGTCATAACTATTAAAACCGAATAATCCCCTTAAAACACCACATTATATAACTGAAATAAAAGATAAGCAGAAGGATGGTAAACAACTTCTGCTTTTTCTATTGTTAAAGTATATGCTATTAGATATGTTAATTACTATCTATGCACCTCAAAACCGAATCCGTTGGTAGAATACTGCACTTCCTTTATTAATAGTGCATTTTAATAGATTAGGTTGATAAATTAGTAGGCATGGATTTGATTTTCATGTCATATGGTTTAATATCACATACAATAAAGAGTGATGCATGTACAGAATATTGTTTTGAGGATACGTTTGTCAGAGTCGGAACTCATACAGCGGGAGAGCGACAGTTAACATATAAAGGGGAGTGTAAATGAAGAATATTGATGAGTATTTAAGGTTACAAGATGAGACAAATAAAGAAATAAGTCTAATATTATTAGACTTAGAAACAGTAGAGAAAAAAGAAAAAGAGTTAATATACATAGAAAATAAACAGCTATTAGAAAAACTGAAGGTTACAAGTGACCATATAGTGGACAAAACTATAAATGAATTTGCTTCCCTAAAAAATAGAATGGATACACTAGTAAATACAAATACCACTAAAAAATTAGGTTTAAATCTAGAAATCACTAAATTATATGAACTTGCAGGTAATTTAGAAAGTAAGCTAGTTGATCTTGAAATAAAAATTAGGCAGACCACTGCATCACAAGAATCTAGTAATAATCCTTTACCAGAGACAGCACCCATGGTAAATAATACTAAAGCTAAGGAGAAAGCAGGGAATGGACTAAAACTCGGAGTAGGCGCATTAAACTTAGTGGGTATAATCTTAATTTTGATATCTCTTTCTACATTTGGCAGATATGTTTATGTAAACTTTATGTCAAAAGAGCTGAAGGGGGTAACTCTGTTTGTAATACCTACATTAATTCTATTAGTTGGGGAATTATACTTCAGTAAGAAAAATTACAAGTTCTCAAAAGGTATAACAGCCCTTGGGATATCTGGTTTATATACAGCAGTAATAATAAATTACTTAGCATTAGATAACATTACAGGAATTGCAGCATTAATTATCACTGCAATTATAACTGGTGGAGCAATTTACTTAAGCTATAAAAAGGAATCAAATTTGTTAAGGATTGTAACTTTAATAGGCGCATATATATGCTTAGTACCTATAGGTGAGATATCAGTACAGCAGTCCTACATTATAGTTTCAATATTAACGTTTATAAATGTGTTAAATATATTTTTTCCACTGCAAGCAATTAAAAACAAAGATATAAACATATCATTTGAATTCTACACATCACTATTAGCTTTATTTTCTACTTTAATAATTGGTTTTAATTTTGATGAGAATGTTCAGGTATTGCTTTTAATAATAGTCACTGTTATATATAGTGTGCAAGTTATGCTGACTTGCAAAGAAAAAGAAAATACACTTAATTCGGTAGGGTTACTACTGTATTTTCTAATATATCCACTGGTAACATTGGGAATATACATAGACTCAACTATGTGGTATTTACCACTAGTTGCCTACTGTATTATTGGACTTGTAATACTATTAAGAGTAAAAAATGCAGCAAAATGGACTGGTTATGTAGGTTTTGTATTAACTTGTTTAACTATACTTTTAAGAATAAACATAGAATGGGGGGATAAATATACGACAGTAATAATAATTGCAATATCTATTCTAGTTTTAAGTACACTAATGGCATGGTTAAAAGATAAAAATGCTCTTTTAAAAATAACTTTAATAGGATTAGTATTCATAAGTATATTAAGTTACTTACTTAATATTAATAAGACTATTAGTATAATATATTTAGTGTTATTTGCATTAATACTCTATGGTAGTAGAGAGATTAAAAATACTTTAGGAATTATAGTATTTAAATATTTTTATTTGCTAGCTATAGTAGATTGGGTATTAAGTCAGATAAGAGATAAAGATATGTTCAATAATTTACAGTCATTCGTAGTGCTTAGCATATGTATTATTTACACAATTATAATAAACAAAGTGGATATATTAAGGCATGATAAAATAAAAACAATGAATTATATAAGTTTATGTTTTATATCGTTAGCTTGTATAGTTTCAGGTTTATTTGGGAACACAGAGTTTTATTTAACCACAGCTCTTATAGTTTACATGTTAGTATCAATGTTCACTGAGGATTATATAAGTACTAAGACATTAAGAAACTATAAGGTATTGATCTATGCATTGTTATCAACTTATATAGTTGTGAGATTAAGTTTTATAGTTGATGTGGTATATGAATTCAAGCAATTACTGATGAGTACATCACTGATGTTAGTTGCTCTAGGTAGTGTATTTTTAGGATTCAAGATAAACAATTCTAAGATTAGAAAATATGGTTTAATATTATCACTAATAACTTGTGCTAAACTTATGCTGGTAGATTTTTATTCATTCGACTTTATAATTAAGACAATAGTATTTATGATAGTAGGGGTAATTGCATTAATAATATCTTACACATTCTCTAAACTAGAGAAAGAGTATAAAAATAAATAATAAGCAGTACTCTAACCTATAAGGTTGTATTAAATCAAGCGGTTTAAGTGCACCATATAATCCGGATAATATTATTAAATGTTCATTAGCAAAAGATAGCTGCTGTTGCTTTTAAATGAGTAGATTAGAAAGAGATGGAGCCATCAGATATATATCTGATGGCTCCATCTCTTTCTAATCTACTCATTTAA
>JANZQE010000101.1:0-5568 GCA_038040705.1 Clostridium sp.
AGGAATCATTATCTTTTGAGTGATAACAGTAGTTTCCTGAACTGTACCTATTTGATAACCATATGAAACTTCATCTCCAACTTTTGCAGTAGGAACGAATTCCCATTTTCGCGTCCTATCTAGAGGTGCAACATTCACGCCCTTTGTTAAGAAATTTCCAGCTATAGCTCTTATTGCTTCAAGGGGTCTTTGAATACCGTCAAACATTGATTCCATAAGCCCAGGTCCAAGTTCAACACTTAGTGGTTCCCCTGTACTTTCTACTGGATCTCCTGGTCCAAGACCTGATGTTTCCTCATATACTTGAATGGAGGCTCTATCTCCTCTCATTTCGATAATTTCGCCAACGAGGCCTTTTTCTCCAACCTTAACTACATCGTATATATTAGCTTCTTCCATGCCTTTAGCAACAACTAAAGGCCCTGAAACTTTTACAATTTTACCAATTTTCAAGTTAACTCCCTACCTTTCTATAAAATATTTACGCCCACCGCTTTTTCTACATTGTCTCTGATTCTTTGCATTCCTATATTAAGTGAGCCTTGATTACTTGGTATTAATATAACTGCAGGAAGCATCTGTCTATTATATCTTTTTATAGTTTCGCCTAAATGCTGAGCTATTTGCTCTGTAACGAATATAACTGCATAATTATTTAATGCCATTTTATCTATAATTTTTTTAGCCTCTTCAATTTCAATAACAGGATATACGTCAATTCCAAGGGCTTTAAAAGCAAGTATTGAATCTTTATCTCCAACTACTCCTACTTTATGCATAAACCTCACGCACCCTTTCTCTTATAACATCATTACTAACATTGTTTAATTTACCAACCATAATTATTCTTATTATCTTGATCTCAGTTTCCTTTGCTGCAATATAGGCAAATATTGGTTCTGGGCCAAAACTTATATATTTAGCATCTTTTAAATTCTTCATGATAAAATTTTCCGAAAGCTTCTCAAGAGCCGAAAGTTTACCTGTTTGGATATACTCTTCTATTCCTTGTGTTATAACTTCCCCATATTTTGATAGTGCAAACTTATTTGCCATATTTTCAATAGGGTCATTAAAAGCTTTCACTAAAATATCGTCATCGATATCTCCACCGGCAAGCATTACTTCTTTCAAAAAAGTAATATTCTTTTCTTGTTTTTTTAATCTGATAATTGTTTTTATATTAGAAAAATCTATACTTCTTTTAATATAATTAATTATAAAATCGATATTTAAAACTTTTGCCCTAGCTAACATGTCTATATACATAAATTTGTCTATTATAGTATCTATCTTCTGTGGGTCTTTAAGTTCCTCATAGCTTTTTTCTGTTTTAAGTATACCTTCTCTCATAATAGGGTTTAAATCCCTATATTCCATTGTTTCAATATATAATTTTAATTTTCCTATATCTATTGTACCTACTGGAATCAACATATGTGAAAAGTCCTTGTCTAAAGCCCGGCCTTTTAACAGTACCTTGATATTATGATAATCATATTTCAAACTCATAATATCTACTATAGCACGGTCTGGAGAAACTTTATACGTAAGGGAATATACTCTTTTTAACTCCTCCTTAAGTAATACATTGTAGTCCTCTGCTATTTTTATAGTTCCCATCAAACCTGCATACTCAGTTTCCTGCAAGATTTTAAGGACATCTTCAGCCGAGTTACTATCAATCATTCTCTCAATCTTTACTTTATTAAGGAGTCTTGTTTCTAATACTCTCAGCCTAGCCACAGCTTGTGTGAAATTCATATTATCCATATATGGCTATCCTCCTTATTTTGCTCAGGAGTAGATATCAATTATCAATTGCTATCTTCCCTTAAATTTATTTGAATAGTTGTTCAACGATTTGTGCTTCCATTTCATCTCTTAAAGAATTAACTAAGCTTTCAAAAGTGTTGTTAATCTCTATACCATTTTTAAGCACTATAAATCCGCTATTTATATCCCTAGATTCAGAACTAATAATTAATTCTCCTATCTTTCCTGAAGTTTTTAGTGCTGTATTTATTTCAAGTAAATAATCCTTACTCACTATTTCTTTATATTTCCCAGGAAGTATTATTTCTTCATCTCCTGCTATTTCCATTGATAGAAGGTATCTTTTTAAAATTTCAAGATATTC
This sequence comes from Clostridium sp., assembly GCA_038040705.1. GTDB lineage: Bacteria > Bacillota > Clostridia > Clostridiales > Clostridiaceae > Clostridium_AD. Next base: position 2,141 of record JANZQE010000101.1, read on the forward strand.
ACTTTCGTTTATTTGTAGGAGCTTTTCTAAAGCTGCCACAAATACCTTATCAATCATTGTTTGCATAGCAACTAACTTTTCATTTCTCACTGTTAGCTGAGAATTTGATATAATCCTTTGTTTTGCTGTACTTGCTTCGATTTTAGCTTTTTCTAACATTCGCAGTTTTAAAGCTTCAGCTTCTTTAATTTTGTTTTCTACCATTGACGCCTGCGTATCCTTAGCTTCTTTTAGTATAAATTCTGCTTCAGTATTAGCATCTTCTATTATCTTAGCTGTTAAACTATCTATTTTTGACATATATTCACTTCCTCTATGCACTTAGTTTTAAAGTTAGAATGTTGTATTCAATAAGATTATTGAAACTACAAATGCTAAAATCGCGTATGTTTCAACCATTACAGAAAGTATAATAGCTTTTGTAGTATGTTCCGGGTTTTTAGCGAGTATCGCTACACCAGCTGCAGCTGTTTTAGCCTGAGCAATAGCTGAATATAATCCTACAAACGCTATTGGTAAACAAGCCATAAATAAATACATACCCATATCTAAAGACATACCAGCCGTTAATTTAGGTAATATCATAAGTCCTATAACAAAACCATAAAGGCCTTGTGTACCTGGTAACAATTGAAGAATAAGAGCTTTACCAAATTTTTCCGGCTCTTCAGTTGTGAGTCCAGCCGCTGCTTCTCCAACTATACCTACACCTTTTGCTGATCCTATCCCCGGTAAAAATACTGCTAACCCCATTCCTAGTGCTGCAAAAACATAACCACCATTTTCAACAAAAAAATCCATTAACGTCATAATTAATTCCTCCTTAAATTTTCATTTCATTTTTTACTTTAATATATTGATTCTTGGGTTTAAACGCTATGAAGGCTTTTCCTCCACCTTCATAAAATTTACTAAAATATTCTACATATTGAAGTCTAGCGCTATGAACATAAGCTCCTAGTGCACTTAATAATAAATTAAACGTTTGTGCCCCTATAAATATGAACACTCCTAAAAGAATATTATATGGTGTTGGTAGCATTCTAATAATAGTATTAAAAGCAGATGCTATAAATCCACCCGCCAGTCCTAGAGCCATAAGTCTTGAGTATGAAACAAAATCTCCTATGTATCCAGTAACACCATATAGACCATATAATCCTCCACCAATTTTTCCACCTATACTTTTATTTTCTCGTCCTTGGGTTAATACAAGTCCAACCATTCCTATTATCATAGCCCATTTTCCTATATTGATTACCCCTGCACTTAGTCCTACTTTTTCTCCAGCTAACAAGAAGGACGCTCCTGTTATTACAGCTACCCATGTTAAAACATCATAAACTGAATCCTTTATCTTACCATCTTTAATTAACATGTAGCCTTTAACTGCAAGACCAAAGTAAATCTGAACCGCACCCATTATTATAGATATAATGAGTATTGTCATTAAATCATCTGCGGGATCTAATATACTATTGTCAGCTATAACTTTAATCAAATCACCAAAGAAACTTCCATAAATAACCCCTGCTACCGTTGTCGGTACACTTAGCACTAAGAAAAATTTAGCAAATTTTTTCTGACTCTCATCTAAATTAAATTTCTTTAATGCCATTGCCGCTGCTAGGAACATTAGTATTCCATATCCAATATCTGCCACCATCATCCCAAAGAATACCATATAAAAAGGTGTAAGTAGTGGAGTTGGGTCCAATTCTGAATACTGAGGCAAACTATACATTGATGTTATTGACTCAAAAGGCTCTACCAATGAATTATTTTGTAAAAGTATAGGTACATCTAGATCTTCCTTAGAGGCTTCTTCTAATTCTAAATAAAAATCTTCTTTTGTTATAACTTTTACTACATTCTCAAGTTCACTTGTTAAATCTGTTGGTACCCACCCCTCTAGGGCAACTACACTTTGTGTTCTCAAGAAGTTTTCACAAGCTGAAGCCTTTATATGTTTATTGGATAAATATTCATATACTACTTTAAAATCTTCTATATAATCACAGTCATGCTTTATTTGGACATTTATTCTTTGTTCCTCTTTTGTTATTTCAGCTAATCTTTTGTTTGAATCCAAAATAACCTGGGTTGGAGTTCCATCATATGCAAAAGTAATTTCACTAAATCTGTTTTGCTTAAGTAACTCTTTAGCCTTATCTTCATAATCTTTATATATTAAAACAATTACATTTATTTCGTCTTTTACTTCACTAATAACTTCTAGATATGAGTATGGAATTTCACTTTCAAATTCCTCTCTAAAAGTATCTTTAAAATCTTTCGGGATTGTTCCCATTACAAACACAGAAGTCTTTAACTCCTTTAAATCATTAAAACTAGTATCTAGTGATTTCCAAGGGGTTAATGCTTCTAATTCAGTATTAATCTTAGTTTTTTCGTTTTTCATCTGCGTTAAAGCAGCGTCTTTTTCTTTTAAATTTTTGTAGTTTTCTTCGTAGTTTGATTTTTTAGCTAAAGCTTCTAACTCATCATAATTCAATAAGCTTTTACCCTTTACTAAAGATTTTATAGCACCTTCTTTTTTTGCATGCTTTAGTAATAGTTCAAGGGCAAATTTTACTTTCGCCTGCTCACCTTCAATATAAGAAACTTTTTCTTTTTCTGAGTCTTTTACAAGTGATTGTAAATGTTCTTCTTCAAATTCTTGTAGGTTTATAAATTGAACATTTTCAAATTTGTGAAGGCTATCTAGTAAAGCTTCTTTTTGTGATTCAAAGGCAAACAATGTGAATTTACTCATTTTAACTATTGCCATTACTTTTCACTATCCTCTCAACCACTATATTAACAGCCTTGTCAAATTTTTCATTTCCTAAATTTAATATACACTCTACTTCTGTTTTTCCTTTTTCGAAAATTGGTTCGGATGTTTTTTCAGCTTCTTGTTTAGCATCTTCAATAATTTTTTTAGTTTCCTCTTTTGCATCATCTAAAATCTTCTTGTACTGTTTCTGAGTTTCAATTTCAGATTTTTTTAAACTATCCTTGCTTTCCAAAGTTGCATTACTTATAATTTCCGCTCCTTGTTCCTCTGCTTTTTTTATACTCTTTATTGCCTCTAATGCCAAAATATCACCACCTTTTATATAATAACTAACTAGAATAGCCATAGTTAATTATTAATGCTTTATGTAGTATTTAATACAGCTTGATTACTCTAATTTTATTATACTAATTTTTAATGAAAACTTCAACTCCTTTTTTGTTATTTCAACAAATATTCTTAATATTGAATACTTTTAATGTCGTTAAAGCCATTTTAAAGGAGTTCTACACTCTTTTTACTTTATTATTTGAAATTAAGTATCTAAAATCATTGAATTTGCTATAAATGTGATATCGATTATATCATTATTCATATCATAAACTAAATAACAATCTTCATAAATAAT